>NZ_JAFMOZ010000072.1:0-15627 GCF_019049615.1 Rahnella sp. BCC 1045
GTTTTCCCCGTTTTTCGGGCGGATCCGCACGCTCAGCATCATCGCTTATTGCCCTCCGCCGCCGGATAATTATCTGCGCATCCGCATTCCCTGAGTTAAATCTCCCTTTCAAACCTGCTGTTTTTGCAAAAGCGTTTTAACCTGACGGCTGTCCCTGTAGTCTCAACAGCGGCTGATTTTTGCTGTGCACGACGTATTACCTTTTTGCCTATTTTAATAACTAAAAATTTTAGAAATTTAAGGAACGGTCAGAACAACTATGGACTCCACGCTCATTACTCCCCGCCCCGATAAGGAGATACCTTCACTTAACCGCGCACGCCGCGCTGCCTGGGGCAGTTTTGCCGGGGCCGTGGTCGACTGGTTCGATTTTTTACTCTACGGCATTACCGCGGCACTGGTGTTTAACAGCGAATTCTTTCCGCAGGTCGACCCGACGACGGGCACGCTTGCGGCGTTTGCAACCTTTGGCGTGGGCTTTTTATTCCGCCCCCTCGGCGGCATTGTTTTCGGTCATTTCGGCGACCGCTTAGGCCGTAAACGCATGCTGATGATGACCGTCTGGATCATGGGCATCGCCACTGCGTGTATTGGTATTCTTCCGTCGTATTCTGCAATTGGCTGGTGGGCACCTGCTTTACTGGTCACGCTGCGCGCTATTCAGGGGTTTGCCGTGGGCGGTGAATGGGGCGGCGCCGCGCTGCTGGCCGTTGAAAGTGCGCCCTCCGGCAAGAAAGCTTTTTACAGCAGCGGGATCCAGATGGGATATGGCGTTGGCCTGTTGCTGTCTACCGGGCTGGTCTCACTTATCAGCAGCCTGACCACCAACGAGCAGTTCCTCAGCTGGGGCTGGCGTTTGCCTTTCCTGTTCAGCATTGTGCTGGTTCTGGGCGCGCTGTGGGTACGAAACGGTATGGAAGAGTCCGTCGAGTTCGAACGTGCTCTGGCAGAACAGCCGAAGCAGGCCAAAAAGCGTCTGCCGGTGTTCGAAGCCCTAATCAGCCACCCCGGCGCGTTTTTGAAAATCATTCTCCTGCGCCTGTGCGAACTGCTGACGATGTACATCGTCACCGCGTTTGCGCTTAACTATTCGACGCATAATCTGGGGATGTCACGCGAACTGTTTCTGAATATCGGGCTGCTGATCGGCGGTGTGAGCTGCCTGACCATCCCGATGTTCGCCTGGCTGGCCGATCGGTTCGGGCGACGCCGTATCTACATTACCGGCGCAATCGTCGGTGCGCTAAGCGCTTTCCCGTTCTTTATGGCACTGGAAGCGCGCTCAATTGTGGGCGTGGTGATCTTCTCGCTGCTGCTGGCGAATATCGCCCACGACATGGTGGTTTGCGTGCAACAGCCGATGTTTACGGAAATGTTTGGCGCCGGTTATCGCTACAGCGGTGCGGGCGTGGGGTATCAGGTTGCCAGCGTGGTGGGTGGCGGTTTCACGCCGTTTATTGCTGCCGCATTGCTGACGTTCTCCGGTGGTGAATGGCATTCTGTGGCTATTTATCTGATGGCAGGCTGCCTGCTTTCGGCACTGACGGCGATACTGATGAAGTCGCCAAAGCCGCACTGAATTTGAGATCGCATCTGAAAACGCCCGCTTAGAAAACCTGAGCGGGCGTTTTGCTTTGCATCGGATCAGCCGGGTCGTCAGCGGGCTGAAAATTGGTTATCATCCGCTCCCACTTTCCCTTCGGTTAGCCTGATGTCCGCGATTATCGATACTTTTGTTGCCCCGCCGTGTCATGACGAAATAGAAATCCTCTTTCAGGACGAGCATCTGGCGCTGATCAATAAACCTGCCGGGTTGCTGAGTCTGTCGGGCAAAAACCCGCAAAACCTCGATTCCGTACATCACCGGCTGGTCAGGATTTTCCCCGGCTGCACGCTGGTGCATCGTCTTGATTTCGGGACTTCCGGGCTGATGGTGATTGCGCGGAATAAGGCGATTAATGCCGCCCTTTGCCAGCAGTTCAGCCAGCGTACGGTCACGAAAGTCTACGTCGCGCTGCTCTGCGGATATGTGGCGGACAATGAAGGGGTGATTGATGCAGCGATTGCTAAAGATCCGGCGCTGTTCCCGCTGATGTCAATTTGCGAAATCAGCGGAAAGCCCGCCCGCTCGCACTATCGGGTGCTTGAGCGCTTTGAGCAAAAACGGGAAGACGGAACGTTACTGCCGCTGACGCGGGTGCAGCTGACCCCGGAAACCGGGCGAACCCATCAGCTGCGCATCCACTGCCAGCAACTGGGCCACCCTATTTTAGGCTGCGATCTGTATGGCGGCCTTCTGCTGCCCGGCACCGAAAAGACACCGCGCTTAATGCTGCACGCGAGTGAACTGAATTTTGTTCACCCGGTCAGCGGAAAACCGGTCAGCGCGCGGTGTAACAGCCCGTTCTGAAGCTGATTACCACATCAGATCATCAGGCACTTTGAAATCAGCGTACGGATCTTCTTCGTCCTGCTCTTCCTGGCTCAGCGTGCTGTTTAAGACGATGCTGCTGGCGTCACGCTGTGCAATTTTATCCGCGACGCTGGCGGGGATAATCGCGTACTGGCTCTCACCATTGCTCTCCGTGACCAGACGCGCAATCGCCAGACGGCCGCTGATCAGCTGAGCCTGCGTTGTCTTATCGACAAAAACCTTTTTAATCAGATTATTATCGGTGAAGTTAAAGCCGATATCGCCTTTAGAAATGTCGATACGGTTCATCTCAATCAGCTGTTTCACCTGCGCTTTATGTTCTTTCGACAAAGCCGCTTGTTTTTGCTGTTCGTTAAGCTGCTTGTCACGCTCAAGCTGGGCTTTTTTGTTTTCTTCCACAGCCGCTCTGGCCTCACGCGACTGAACGCGTGACTTTTTGGCCGTTCTCTGGACTTTATCCATTTTCTTGGAGGTTACCAGTCCCGCTTTCAGCAGCTGCTCTTGTAAGGTGAGTTTTGTCATCTTCGTTTCTAAATCCGTTGAATAATTTCCTGGATTATACCTGCAAATTTAGCCGCAATCAGTTCGAATGACTGCGTTTAAACTGGCTGGCATCGATCTCGTATTGCTTCATTTTCCGCCATAACGTGGTTCGCCCGATGTTTAAAAGCTGAGACATTTCCCGGACACGGCCGCTGGTGACGCGGGCGGCGTGGATAATGGCCTCTTTCTCGATGGAAGAAAACGTGAGGCTGGCTGGCATCAGCGTGGACGGATTCTCGCCCGCCGGACGTTCAGAAAATAAGTATTCCGGCAGATGACTCAGGCGGATACGGCCATTTTCACTGCTGATAGCGATATTTTCGATAACGCTGTTAAGCTCAAAATCATTGCCCGGCCAGGAGTACGCCACCAGCTGTGCCAGCGCGTCGTCATCAACTTTCAGTTTCGACGTAAAGCGTTTTTCAAGGCTGTGCAGCCGGTTATGTACCAGCGACGGAATGCTGCTGCGCCTCGCCCGCAGCGGCGGGATGACAATCTCAAAAGAATGCAGCGCGTAATAAAGCTGACGGCTGAAGCGGTTTTGTTCGACCAGCGCGGAAAGATCCACCGTCGTCGTGGCAATCACTTTGACGTTCACCGGGATCAGCCGCCGCGCGTCCAGCCGCGTCAGGACACCCTGCTTGATCACCTGCAACAAACCCGACTGTAACTCCGGCGCCAGATACTCAATTTTTTCCAGAAATAACGTGCCGCCGTTGGCCAGTTCCAGACGGCTGAGCCGCCCTTTAGCATCATCGGTGGGCGCATTGCCCATGAAATCCTGCCCCAGCGCGCTGTCGGCATAAAGCTGACAGTTCACCGCAATATACGGGCCGCCGGCGCATTCGCTTTCATTGTGAATAGCCTGACTGAGCAGCTCTTTGCCCACGCCCTCTTCCCCGCATAACAGCACCGGAAAACTGCCCCGCGCTGCCTGCCGCCCGAAATGAATTAACCGGCGCGATTCCTGATCGTCGGCGGACATCTGCTCAAACGTGTAGCTGACTTTGCCGAGCTGGCTGGTCATCAGCTGACGCATCTGTTCCACAGGATGCAGCAGCATAATAAAGCTGATGCCCTGCTCTTCAACGATCGGTTTAAGGGTAATCACGGCGTCGATAAACTGATGCTGGCTCTCGAACGTCACTTCGGTGTGGTTAAGCCCGCGTGCGTGTTTGATGGCGCGGCGCAACAACGCGGGCAGCGTCACCAGCTCGCTGAGATTTTTCCCCTGGCTGACCTGCGCATCCAGATGCAAAAGCGTCGCGGCCTGAACATTCAGAAACTGCAAAACGCCCTGCTCGTTCCACGCCATTACTCCATCGTCCATGCTTTCCAGCAGACCGTACATCTGATTAAGATGCCGGTTGGATTCCGCCAGCAGGCTGTCGGTGATGAGTGAATTGCCTACTTCGCGCGCGACCGCCAGCGTCAGGGACAAATCAGACGACGCCTGCTGCTCATTCAGGCAGCAAAGGGAAATCGAACCCGAAAGCCGCCCGTGGTTATCAAACACCGGCGTGGTACTGAACGACCACGGGTGAAGCGCCTGTTTAAAATGCTGAGCGCCATGGGTTCTGACCGGCTGCCCGAGCAGCGCCGCCAGCGATAACGCGCAGCTTCCGATAATACTTTCGGCACAATAACTGCCTGCCAGAAAGCCTAAACCGGCCAGCTGCGCCAGCGTGTATGGGTCACCGCAGCAGCAGAGAATACAGGCCGATTCATCCAGAATCAGCAGCGCGCAGGGCCGGTTGTTCATGTATTCCCAGGCATCTTCCAGCGCTGCCTGGCCGATAGTCAGCAGCGTAGTTTTGCGACGGCAAATCGATTCAAACGTCAGCCCCTGCGCCTGATGCGGCGGCTGCCAGGTTTCGCGCTGCATAAACCGGTCGCAGCGTTGCCATGACCGCGCGATAAGCGAAGAGACTTCTTCTTTTTCCACATCCTGTTCCCGGCTTGTCATAACCTTTTCCGTTTTATGTGTCATAAAAAACCCCTCTGATGCGCATTTATCGCCGAGTCAGAGGGGAAACGTTATGCCGCAGATGAACGGTCAGATCAGTTATTCGCGGCGATTCAGCGCGCCAGCCACTGTTGCCCCAGTTTATCTGCGGTCACGATAGCGGCGTAAACGCTGTCCGGCGAAACCAGGAAAGGCATGTTGTGAATGGTTTCCCCTTCCGCACAGGTCGCCTGCGCCACCGCCATAATCTTCGCTTCAATCCCCTCTTTCACGCCCATTTCGCCCAGCGTCACCGGTAACCCGACCTTGTGGCAAAAACCGAGAACGGTTTCGATTTCGTCCATCGGACTGTTTTGCAGCACCAGTTGCGACAATGTGCCAAACGCCACTTTTTCGCCGTGATAAAGATGATGGCACTCTTCCAGAATTGTGAATCCGTTGTGGATTGCGTGCGCCGCTGCCAGCCCGCTGCTTTCAAAACCGATGCCACTAAGATAGGTATTGGCTTCAACAATGCGTTCCAGCGCCTCAGTGACAACATCAGCATCGCAGGCCAGCCGGGCTTTTTCGCCTTCCGCCAGCAGCGTATCGAAGCACAAACGCGCCAGGCTGAGCGCCGCCACCGTGGATTGGCCGCCCGCCATGCTGGTGGCGCGGGAGTCGTAACAGGCTTTGGCTTCAAACCAGGTCGACAGCGCATCGCCCATTCCGGCGACCAGCAAACGCACCGGCGCTTTCGCGATAATCGTGGTATCCATCACCACCATGTCGGGGTTTTTCGGGTAAACCAGATACTCTTCAAACTCACCCGCTTCGGTGTAAATCACGGACAGTGCGCTGGTCGGCGCATCCGTTGACGCAATCGTCGGCACAACAATCACCGGCAATTTCTGGTAATAGCCGATGGCTTTTGCCGTATCCAGCGTTTTGCCGCCGCCGATACCGACCACACCCTGACATCCCTTTTGTTTCAGGATGGCAATCAGGCGCTTAATTTCGGCGTGGCTGCATTCACCTTTAAAGCGTTCCGCGTGGCTGCTGACGCCGTAATCGTGCAGGCCGTTAATCACTTTGTCCCCGGCGAGCTTCATCACGAAGTCGTCAGCAATCACGAAATAGCTCTCCGCCAGATTTTTAGCGTATTGCCCGAATGACGCAGACGCGTCAGCGCCCTGAAGATATTTGGCCGGAGATTGAATTACTTTCAGCATTGTTTTCGCCCTCAGATAGTCCATGTTTGCAGAATGTCGCCGGTTTACGTTCCGCTCTGCTTTCAATAACCTGCGGCGCGAAATGTTGTCCCGACGTGATGCAATCACTCTAGGACTCGCGAAGCACAAATAAATCTTTCGCGTTTATGTTCTGATTTGAAACCTTGTGAAAAACAACGCGTTTCATAATGAAACGTAAAGCCATAAAAACAGTGCGGATTGCGATCGCTGTCTGCCGTTTTCTTCAAAATCATTCACCACAGCAAAACAACTAAACAGCCTGTCGTGCTGAGAATCGCAGTGCAGGCGCAAAAAACTGTCTGTCGGGGTTCTATCTTTGCCGTGAATGGCCGTCAGAAAATAGCGCTGTGTCCCAGTTTCGGTTTTTTCCTTTCCAAAACGTTCCATTTAGAAACAAAAACCTCTGATTCATGTTCCGTATTGGAACTCATTTTTCCGAAATTCTTTTTGCCGCTAACTCATCCAGAATCACTCTACCGGCCAGGTGACAATGACCGGTAACCCTACGCACGATGACTGCCACCGCCTATAAGGGGCAGCTTCAGATAACCTCCGACGGAGTACGAATAATGAAAAAGCTCATTAACCGTGTAGAAGATGTGCTGAGTGAACAATTGAACGGGCTGGCAAAGGCCCACCCGGAACTGACACTTCACCAGGATCCTGTTTATGTCACCCGCGCCGATGCGCCCGTGGCCGGAAAAGTGGCGTTGCTCTCCGGTGGCGGCAGCGGTCACGAACCGATGCACTGCGGTTTTATCGGCCACGGAATGTTGTCTGGCGCCTGCCCCGGTGAAATCTTCACCTCGCCGACGCCGGACAAAATGTTCGAATGCGCCATGCATATCGACGGCGGCGAAGGCGTTCTGCTGATCATCAAAAACTACACCGGCGACATTCTTAATTTCGAAACTGCCACTGAACTGCTGCACGAAAGCGGCGTAAAAGTCTCCACTGTGGTGGTGGATGATGATGTCGCGGTAAAAGACAGCCTGTACACCGCCGGACGCCGCGGCGTAGCCAATACCGTGCTTATCGAGAAACTGGTGGGTGCCGCTGCTGAACGCGGTGATTCGCTGGAGGCCTGCGCCGTACTGGGTCGAAAACTCAATAACCTCGGTCATTCCATTGGCATCGCACTCGGTGCCTGCACCGTGCCTGCCGCCGGACAACCCTCTTTCACGCTCAAAGATGACGAAATGGAATTCGGCGTCGGTATTCACGGCGAACCGGGCATCGACCGCCGCCGCTTCAGTTCGCTCGATCAGACCGTGGATGAAATGTTCGACACGCTGCTGGAAAACGGCACTTACAGCCGCACGCTGCGCCAGTGGGATACCGCGCAAGGCAGCTGGCAGGATGTCCAGCAAGGTAAACAGGCGCTGGGCAACGGAGACCGCGTGATTGCGCTGGTCAATAATCTGGGTGCGACCCCGCTGTCTGAACTTTATGGTGTTTATAACCGCCTCGAACAACGCTGCCAGCAAACCGGTATCACCATCGAACGCAACCTGGTTGGTGCGTACTGCACGTCTCTGGATATGGCAGGATTTTCCATCACGCTGCTGAAAGTCGATAACGACACGCTCGCATTATGGGATGCGCCGGTGCATACCCCCGGCCTGAACTGGGGAAAATAAGGAGCAACACATGTCACTGAACAGAACGCAAATCGTCAACTGGCTCTACCGCTGCGGGGATATTTTCACCAAGGAAAGTGACTTTCTGACCGGGCTGGATAAGGAAATAGGCGACGCCGATCACGGCCTGAACATGCACCGGGGGTTCAGCAAAGTGGTGGAAAAACTGCCGTCTATTGCCGACAAAGACATTGGTTTCATTCTCAAAAACACCGGCATGACGCTGCTGTCCAACGTCGGCGGTGCCAGCGGCCCGCTGCTCGGGACGTTCTTTATCCGCGCCGCGACGGTAACGCAGGCGCACCAAAGCCTGACGCTGGAAGAACTGTGCGAGATGATCCGCGAAGGTGCAGAAGGCGTCATCAGCCGCGGCAAGGCCGAGCCCGGCGATAAAACCATGTGCGACGTCTGGCTGCCGGTGGTCGATTCACTGCGTCAGTCAAGCGGGCAGCATTTGTCTGTCACCGCCGCGCTGGATGCGGCCAGTGAACGGGCCGAAGCCGCCGCGCATGCCACCATTACCATGCAGGCGCGCAAAGGTCGCGCCAGCTATCTGGGCGAGCGCAGCATCGGCCATCAGGATCCGGGTGCCACCTCGGTGATGTTCATGATTCAGATGCTGGCAGCGGCAGCCAAAGAGTAAGGAAAACGCGATGGTAAACCTGGTGATCGTTTCTCATAGTGCCCAACTGGGCAATGGCGTTGGAGAACTGGCGCGGCAGATGTTATCGGGCGATGGCTGCAAACTGGCCATCGCTGCGGGCATTGACGATGTGGATAATCCGATTGGTACGGACCCGATTAAAGTGATGGAAGCCATTGAGTCCGTCGCCGATACCGATCATGTGCTGGTGATGATGGACATTGGCAGCGCGCTGCTCAGTGCAGAAACTGCGCTGGATTTACTCGATCCGGCAATTGCCGCCAAAGTCCGGCTGTGCGCAGCACCGCTGGTCGAAGGAACCCTGGCCGCCACGGTCAGCGCGGCGGCCGGTGCCGGTATCGACAAAGTGATTAACGACGCGATGAACGCCCTGGAGGCAAAACGCGTACAACTGGGTTTACCGCCGCACACACCGTCATCGCCGGTGGTGGCCTCTTTTGCCGATGATCGTGACGTGCGGTCGGCGTCGGTGATGATCAGAAATCCTAACGGTTTGCATGTGCGCCCTGCCTCGCGTCTGGTTGCCGCGCTTTCCGGCTTTGATGCCGAACTGGTTCTGGAGAAAGACGGAAAACGGGCAACGCCGGACAACATCAACCAGATTGCCCTGTTGCAGGTGCGTTGCAATGACCCGCTGACTTTGCTGGCACGCGGACCACAGGCAGACGCTGCGCTGGCCGCATTTACCGCGCTGGCAGCCGAAGATTTTGGCGAAAGCGCGGAGATCGCGAAAGCAGAAAACCCTGCGCCTGCACCTCTTCTTACCCGCGTGGAGGGCAGCGCCGTGTTGTGGGATTTACCGCATCAGCTTCCCGGCCTGCAACCCTGCACGGACGTCTTGCAGGAACAGCGCAATTTAATGCGCGCCATCGAACTGACGCTGGATGACCTGAACGTGCTCACCGTCATGGCCGAAGAAAAATACTCCGCCGATATTGCCGCCATATTTTCCGGCCATCACATGCTGCTCGATGATGCAGATTTGTATGAAGAAGCGTGCCGGATCATCAGCGAGAAATATTGCAGCGCCTCGTGGGCGTGGGATTCGGTCATGACCGGCCTGAGTAAACAATACCGACAGCTCAACGACAGCTATTTACAGGCGCGTTATATCGATATCGAAGATTTGCGAAACCGCACGCTGGCGCATCTGGCAGGCAAATCCGTCGCGCAACCGGCCATCAGCTGGCCTGCGATTCTTATCGCCGACGACATTTTCCCTTCAACGGTTTTGCAGCTCGATGCGCAGCAGATAAAAGGCATTTGCCTGCGCGCGGGAAGCGATGTTTCCCACAGCGCGATTATTGCCCGCGAGGCCGGTATCGCGTTTCTCTGCCAGCAATATGACGCACTGAAAAATATTATTCCCGGCGACGGGCTGACGCTCGACATGGCGCAAAAACGCGTGATCCGCCCGCAGGCCGGGTAAACACCGGCGAAAACTTTGCATCTTGCCCGCCGGGAAACTGGCGGGCTTCTCCGGTTCAGATTCTGACGTTTCCTTTCATGCTCACTTCATGCGCTCATAAAATCATCATCCGGCCGCCGCGCTCCAATAAAACATTGGCGGCTCCGGCCAGACAAGCCATATTTAGAAAGAATGATGATGAACGAAGCACAAAGGAAAAACGTATGGATAACAAATCCCTCACCTCCGCACAGGCGATTGATAAGCTCGAGGAGATGTACAACAACTCTGTTGCCGCCCTGCGGGATGCGATTAAAGATTTCATCGTTCAGGGTAAGCTGCCGGATGTTGCGGCCAGAGCTGCCGGGCTGTTTGTTTACCCGGAACTGCGCGTCAGCTGGGACGGCGTCACGCCCGCGAAAAACCCGACCCGCGCCTATGGACGTTTTTCACATCCCGGGCGTTATGCCAATACCATCACCCATCCCGAACTGTTTCGCGATTACCTGCTGGAACAGCTTTCCCTGCTCGAAGAAGAATATGACGCGCTGATTGAAGTCGTGCCGTCACAACAGGAAATCCCCTATTCCTACGTGATCGACGGTTCAGATCTGATGCTGGATCGCTCAATGAGTGCCGGGCTGGCAAAACATTTCCCGACCACCGAACTTTCGCAGATTGGCGATGAAACCGCGGACGGCCTGCAATATCCCGGCGATACTTTCCCGCTTTCGCATTTTAATGCGCTGCGCGCCGACTTCTCGCTGGCCCGTCTGCGCCATTACACGGGCACGCTGATCGAGCATTTCCAGCCTTATGTGTTATTCACCAACTACACCCGTTATGTCGATGAGTTCGTGAGCTGGGCGTGCGCGCAAATCGCCGACCCTGAAAGCCCGTATGAAGCGCTGGCTTGCGCAGGCAGCGTATTTATCACCGCTGAGACGCAAAACCCGGAGCAGGCCGTTTCTGATCTGGCGTGGAAAAAACACCAGATGCCCGCCTATCACCTGATTGCCCGCGACGGTGCAGGCATTACGCTGGTCAATATTGGCGTTGGCCCGGCGAATGCAAAAACCATCTGCGACCACCTTGCCGTGCTGCGTCCGCACGTCTGGCTGATGATTGGTCACTGCGGCGGGCTGCGCGAAACGCAGTCTATCGGCGACTACGTGCTGGCACACGCTTATTTGCGTGACGACCATGTTCTCGACGCCGTGTTACCGCCGGACATCCCGATCCCAAGCATCGCCGAAGTGCAGCGCGCGCTGTATGACGCCACAAAAATGATGAGCGGAATGCCGGGCGAAGAAGTCAAACAACGTCTGCGTACCGGCACCGTGGTGACGACCGACGACCGGAACTGGGAACTGCGTTATGCGGCGTCTGCGCTGCGGTTTAACCTCAGCCGCGCCGTGGCCGTTGATATGGAAAGCGCCACCATTGCCGCGCAAGGCTACCGCTTCCGTGTGCCATACGGCACGTTGTTGTGCGTTTCTGATAAGCCTTTGCACGGCGAAATCAAGCTGCCGGGACAGGCTAATAAATTTTACGAAGGCGCTATCTCGGAACATCTGCAAATCGGCATCTGCGCCATCGACCTGCTGCGCGCCGAGGGCGATCATCTGCATTCACGCAAATTACGTACCTTTAACGAACCGCCTTTCCGTTAATTCTTTTTTAACAATTTAATTAGAGCTTTGGATGAAAAAGACTTTGCATAATGCGAAGTCTTTTACCATCATAAATTAAAACGCTGTTCTACTTTCTGTCACCCTGGAATTCTCTTGCAAAACGTCATCGTCTCTTTGCGCAAAGCCATCGAGCGCACGCCCTGGTATCCGAAACGGCGTTCATACCGTACGTTGTTCTGGCGTGAAATAACGCCCCTCGCAGTACCAATTTTCTTTGAGAATGCCTGCGTTCTGTTAATGGGCGTGTTGAGCACGTTCCTCGTCAGCTGGCTGGGTAAAGAAGCGATGGCCGGTGTCGGGCTGGCCGACAGTTTTAACATGGTGGTCATCTCTTTCTTCGCCGCGGTCGATCTGGGAACCACCGTTGTCGTTGCATTCAGCCTGGGCAAACTTGACCACGAACGCGCCCGCGCGGCCGCCCGCCAGTCACTGGCGATCATGACCGTTTTCGCCGTGCTTCTGGCGGTGCTGCTTCAGTTTTCCGGGCATGTCATTATCGACATGATTGCCGGTAACGCTGAACCTGAAGTGAAAGAAATGGCACTTTCTTATCTTCAGATGAGCAGCTGGAGTTATCCGGCCGCTGCCATTGCGCTGATCGGTTCCGGTGCCCTGCGCGGTGCCGGTAATACCAAGATCCCGATGCTGCTCAACGGCGGCATGAACATCCTCAATCTGGTCATCAGCAGCGTGCTCATTTACGGCTGCTTCGGCTGGCAGGGTTTCGGCTTTATCGGTGCCGGTCTGGGGCTGACGATTTCCCGTTATATCGGTGCCGTGGCGGTCATTTTTGTCCTGATGATCGGCTTTAACCCGTCGCTGAAAATCTCCCTCAAAAGTTACTTTCTGCCACTCAATACCAACATTCTGCGCGAAGTGCTGGGCATCGGTATTCCGGCCAGTATTGAATCCGTACTGTTCAACGGCGGCAAATTACTGACGCAGGTGTTTGTGGCGGGCATGGGCACCAACGTGATTGCCGGTAACTT
The DNA here is from genome assembly GCF_019049615.1 of Rahnella sp. BCC 1045. Classification (NCBI taxonomy): domain Bacteria; kingdom Pseudomonadati; phylum Pseudomonadota; class Gammaproteobacteria; order Enterobacterales; family Yersiniaceae; genus Rahnella; species Rahnella sp. BCC 1045. Next base: position 12,571 of record NZ_JAFMOZ010000072.1, read on the forward strand.
CATCGCCTTCTCGATTGCCGCCCTGATTAACCTGCCGGGGAACGCCTTAGGGTCGGCCTCAACGATTATTGTCGGCACCCGTCTGGGCAAAGGGCAAATCGCCCAGTCCGAACGCCAGCTGCGGCATATTTTCTGGTTATCGACTTTCGGGCTTTGCGTGCTGGCCTTTATGTCTGTGCCGTTCGCCGGGCTTCTGGCGCGGTTCTACACCAATGAACAGGACGTTATCGACGTCGTAAAAATCCTGATCTGGCTGAACGCCGCCTTTATGCCATTCTGGGCCGCCTCCTGGGTGTTGCCTGCCGGGCTGAAAGGCGCGCGCGATGCCCGTTTCACCATGTACGTTTCCATGGTCGGCATGTGGGGCTGTCGCATCGTAGTGGGCTACTTCCTCGGTATCGTGCTTAATTTCGGCGTCGTGGGTATCTGGCTCGGGATGTTCCTCGACTGGATCGTACGCGGTATCTTTTTCTACTGGCGTATGGCGAGCGGCCGCTGGTTGTGGAAATACCCGAGAGAGAAAAAAACGCAATAAAGCCCTGCGTTACGCCCGCCGGTACATCCGGCGGGGATGCCCGATTTTTCCGTACAGCATTTCCACCCGCAAATCCCCTTTCTGAACGCAATGCTCGAGATACCGGCGGGCGGTGGTTTTGCTTAACTTCGTTTCACTGACCACTTCATCGACCGAATAACAGCGCCCGGCATCCTGTATAAAAATCGCTTCTACCAGATTCAGCGTGTTCTCTTCGATGCCTTTGTTTCCGGCCCTGGGCGTGAAGTCTTTGGCCTGTAGCTGATAGAGACTGTCGACGTTTTGCTGATCGACCACTTTCCACGCCCGCTGCGTCTGGCTGAACTGAATGAACCGCTCCAGCGATTGTTGCAGACGGTTCCAGGACACCGGTTTGAGAATGTAATCAAACGCGCCAGAACGAATCGCCTGACTGCACGTGTTCATGTCGCTGGCCGCCGTGATAAAAATCACCGAGCAATTCGTTTTCTTCAGCACATCATTTTCAAGCAGGGAAATCCCCTGTCCGTCCGGCAAATAGTTATCCAGCAGCAACAGCTGCGGCCGCTTTTCCTCAATCAGCATCTTCGCTTCCCGCAGCGTGGAGGCCATCCCCACCAGCCGCAGCCAGCGGTGATTATCGATAAGCTCGGCGTAAAGCTGCGCCAGCTGGTTTTCATCTTCCACAATCATTACGTCAATCATTTCAGCTTGAATCATTTATGCTTTTCCCGTTGTTCCGGTTGAATGGACCGGCAGCCCGTCAGGTATGAAGACAGAGAAAACAGAACCTGTCGGGGAGTTATCAGAAACTTCAATGGTGCCACCCGCGTGGCTGACATAGCTGGCAACCAGATGCAGCCCCAGCCCGTGATCCCCTTCCCGTTTGGACGTCACACCGAGCGAGAAAATCTGCTCGCGCCGCTCCGGTGCAATACCGACGCCCTGATCGGCGACTTCGATCACCAGATCCGCGCGGGCGGAAACGATGTATACCTCAACCGGCCCGGCATTTTCGCCGCGCAGCAGGGTGGCTTCGATGGCGTTATCCAGCAGGTTACCGATAACCGACATCAGCTCTGTTTCACTCAGCGTCGGAGGCAAATGCGTTAATTCACACGCCGGATCGAAGGCCAGTTCTACGCCCTTTTCACGCGCACGCGCATATTTCCCCAGCAGCAATCCGCACAGTCTGGGCGAACAAAACCGCGCCGAGACAAAATCCAGCAGTTCCTGCGCACTTTCCGATTGCGCTTCGATATACCGGATCGCCTCATCGTAACGACCCATGTGTAACAGCCCGGCCAGCGTTGCCGTCCAGTTCAGCTGCTCATGGCGCATCACCCGCAGGTTATCGGCGTAGCGCTGCACCTGACTGAGCTGAATGCTCAGGCGATCGATGTCGCTGCAATCCCGGAAGGTAATCACCCAGCCCTGAAGCTGGTCTTCCAGCATGATCCGCACACGGCTGGCGACCACTGTCAGGTTGTTGAACAGGCAGATTTCATCGTGAATATCTTTCTCCAGCATGACCTGACGATCAAAAAAGCTGACCGGCACAATCACCTCTTCCAGCGGTTTTCCGCGCAGTTCCCGCGAGGGTGTGTCCAGATTCAGCAGTTTTTTCGCCGCCTGATTAATCACGGCAATACGCGACTGCCCGTCAATGGCGATCACGCCTTCATAAATGGATTCCATCAGCGCTTTTTGCTGACGAACCAGCAGACCGATTTCTCGTGGCTCCAGCGAAAACATCTGCTTTTTAATCGAGCGCGAGAAAAACCACGAGAAGGTAAACAGCGCCAGCAGGAGCGTCGCGGCGGCCACCAGAATACGGATGGCTTTCTCGACGGTCAGCGTATTAATGTGGCTGGTCAGATATCCCACAGAGACGATGCCGATGACGTGGCCCTGCGCATTTAAAATCGGCGCTTTGCTGCGCAGCGACAGGCCGATACCGCCGAGGCGCACAGTGGTGCTGCTTTTACCCGCCAGCACATCGACGTTGTCGTCGCCGACCAGCGCCTTACCCACGCGATCGGCATAAATGGAATGGAAAAGATGCATCGCTTTTCCGTCACCAATCACCATATAACTCGCGTCACTGTGCGCGGATATATTCCTCATCAGTCTGTTAATTGCAGAAACATCCTTATTTTCCACTGCGGTAATTAACGACGGTATAAGTGCAATTTCTTCTGCCTGTACTTTTGCACGCACACCCATATCTTCATATAACTGACGTTCAATATCGTGATAGTAATAAACACCCACTATTGAAAACAGCGTGACGAATAAAACCACAAGATAAATAAAAAGCTTTATCTGGAAAGAGGGTCGAAACTGCATCGTGACATCCGTTATAAAGAGCGCTGAGATAATTATTAACAGTGACGGCACTTTATCATCCGGGGCTATTTCTGTCAGATGGGAAAATCAAAGTTGCGAGGCACGCCGCAGAACAACCGCAGGCGCAGCAAGCCCCCTGCGGCTGATAGCAAAGTTCACAACAGTTATTTCACCATAAATTAACAGTAATATTA
>NZ_JAFMOZ010000071.1:0-13911 GCF_019049615.1 Rahnella sp. BCC 1045
ACCACTGCTCATGACTTCATTATAAAAATTGAAAAGTTTGATGTGTATGATTGGAATTATCACGGTAAAACATTATCATTTAAAATATTGGACGTTTTAAATGAAGAGAAAGCATGGATATATATATACTTTACTGGGAGGTGTTTTTGCTTTTACAGTGACTGGGATTTAACTCACGAAACGATAATCAGTCTAACGGTGGATTTCATTAAAAATATTTAAATATTATCAATCTTGCCGGTTAACTTCCGTAAAAATAGTTTAAAAAAATTGATGCCACCTCAAAATGTATCCTGATATACAAAAAATAGGATGCTCATTATTAATAACTCTCTAAAATTAACACAGTCAAAAAATATCATCGCTTATTACATTAACGATTAACCTTAGTCTCGTTACGTATATACTTAAACACGTTAAGAATAAGATATTCTTTGTCTGTATTTTTTTTTAAAAAAAAGGGGCTGACAGTAAGCCCCAAGCACACGTGCATTATCTTTATTTTAATTCGAAAAAAATCATATCAGGAAAAAGCAAACTGGTCAATCTTTACATTGTAATCATTGTAACTAGATTTTATAGTTAACAACAAACGATATTTATCGTTTGATGAATTTTCAAAATTCAATGAACAGTCCTTGAAAAAATACTACGGTGAAATTGTTGGTTGCTCATTAGTTGCCACTCGTAGTGGTTTTCTTTATATTATCCAATATGAAACTCTACCTCACCTCTAAAAGCTGGTGGATTAAAAAAGGTATGATGTTTATCGGAAAATATATATTCACCGGTAAAAATGACTGATCCGTCAAATCCTTCAATTTTGTTAATGCGTAATCTCAGTAAGATGTTTTTACAATCTAATTTTTCGCTATACCTCATTGTAACAGAATGAATAAGCGGTTCGGTTTTAATGTTTACTTTCAGACGGTTGATCAAATTCACGTCGAGCAGGTTTCGAAATGAATGCTCATCATATTTATATGAAAAATCTGCAAGTGTCGTTAGTATCAATTGATTGAGACACAACATCGCATCGGCAGTGTCTAAATATCCTGTGTTAGAGTTATTCACCGTAAAACAGCCATAGGAAACCAATTCATTTGAATGTGTTGTATCTCGAAATCCCTCAATTAGATAGGCCGAATTTACATTTGGAGTTCCAAAATACTGATCCTTAATCCATTTAGGAAAGCATGACACACCGAACACATCAAAAATGTGGTCATCTTTTATTTCTATAAGCTCCTGATTCAAGCTTTTTTCTTCACAGTTATTTGGGTTATAACTTGTTTTTTTTAATTCTAATAATGATTTGGCTAGCATCATTTACACCCTTAGCTTGATGTTTTTTAGTGAAAACTATTTCTTTAAAGAATCCAGTCTGGATCCATTCATTGAACTAGCATTGCACAGAGAATAACATGCCTTTTTAAATAGCTGTTAAACATCTCCCTGAGATAATAAACTTCTATTTTCTATTTATGAATGATTTATGTTTTACTGCTCCTAAGCATTGCTAAACACTATTGGAATGCAAAATGTAATTACCAACATTATGAATTAATGTTGTTTTTTAATTTGTAACACCAAAGATCCCCGCAATCACTGATTACAGCAATTTACTGAAAGGCTAGGTCACAGGTATTACGCTTGGCTATCGATAACACCTTTCACCTGAGGCTCTAATGATCACTTAAGTCATTCGTAAAGACCTTCGTGGCCATCCCCTCTTGGGAACGGCATGTTTTACCTGGTCAATACTTCAGAACTACCGAACTTTCCGCACAATGCTACCATCCTTTTAACCATGTTCCGTTTTCTGCCATTACCGGCAACCGCGACGGTCGGGCGGGGTTTTGGCCTAAACCCCACTATAGGGTATTCACATCCGTATCAATCCACTAAATGCAGTGACGAAAGGATCCTTTTCGGATCCTGTCTACACAACACGCCAAATTATTTGATTCCGTTTTGTGGCATAATTCCATAAGTCGGAAAGAGTGACCGGAAGCGTCCACGAGTTTTTAGCGTGGTATCCGCTCCGCCGCTGGGCGAAAATGGTCACCTTAGCCGCCGCCGGCGGACAATTTTGCGCAGATCGCGCTGTGTGAATTCTGAAAAGCAAAGAGGGGGAGAGGGCGCTATTTTTTACGTAGCGCGATCTCCGCGTTTTTTGCCAAACGTGATGAGATTAGCGGTTCTTTTTTGAAGGAGAGATGATCGATGACTGATATGACCGCATTACCAGGCCCCGAACGTCGCCCGCTGTTAATGGTGCGCCCGGAAGATCACCGGCGCGCGTTGGCCCTTCGTCAGATGGCCATGGCCTATGCCGATCTGCCGCGGTATCTCTTATTGCCTGAGATCAGCGCACTCCTCCACTATTTACCCGACTGGTCCCAGCATGCCCTGGTCGCCACGCTGTGGAATACAGGCGGACGGATCAATGAAGTGCTGGCGTTGAAAAGACGAGATTTTAGGTTGAACGGCGACTATCCGCACGTGGTGATCCGCACGGCCAAACAGCGCCGCGCCGGCACGGGTCGACCGGCAAAAGGAAAATCGGCCAACCGCGTGGTGCCTCTTTCAGATCCCGGATATGTCGATGAAATTCGCCGGCTGTTTGCCAGCACCCGCGAACGGATTGAGACCGATGCGCAAAGTGGTGAACGTCGGCCGCTCCCCATCTGGACTGCCACTGACAGGACCGTGCGAAACTGGTTAACCCGGGCGGTCGACGATGCCGGGCGTGACGGTGTGACGTTCTCGGTACCGGTGACGCCGCACGTCTTCCGGCACAGCTATGCCATGCATCACTGCTATCAGCATACTCCGCTGAAGGTGCTGCAGGCGCTACTCGGGCATGAAAAAGCGGAAAGTACGGAAGTCTATACGAAGGTTTTTGCGTTAGACATTGCGGCCAGCCAGCAGATCACCTTCAGCATGCCGGAATCCCAGGCGGTGATGTTGTTAAAAGAAACGCATCAGGGATCGGTCTTTTGATACCAAAATCACCGTATTATTAGAACAAAAATGCCTCTTTACGATGTAATTTTTCAAAATCCCATAAGATTTATGGTGATAAGTTGGGGCTACAGAAAGAATGCGCCTGATAACATTTGGTCGATTTTGTCCATGTAGACACGTGGGGTTCTAAGCAGAAAATCCTTTACATGTGCCACATCCGATGGGATCCGGTGCCTTTTGTCATATTTGAATCTAAACCGTTTCTATATGAACGTTGTAAACTTTTTTTTCACCATTTGTCTGGCGTGATTGATACAGCTTTCGGTCAATATCTATTTTGAGTTGGGCATTCATTTGTGAGATACGCCCATGCTGCGCCTTTTTTCACATTCGCGGGTGATATCTTATAATTTTATATCGTAACGTTTATAAATCGTTTTGACTACTGAGTTTATAGTTTAGCCAATTTCTTAACAAAACGAGGCTAAAATGGACACATTGAAAGAACACGGTGATAAAATTTGTTATGCAATTGGTATTGCGACACTGCCTTATCTTTTGGCGGGTAAACAGTTTGATGGTGAAATGATTGCTAAGGAACTAGAGAATGTAATTTCGCTCACCACGAATCATCGTCATCAGGAGATTTACAGCTCTGCGGTGAAATTCATTAGAGGGACATCCTTGTAAATTTGTGACATACGCATCATCAATGTTGGTCACTAACCCGGTAATCAATATTTCAAGAATTAATTTTGTGGTTTTTATTTAATAGGTTTTGTTTTAGTTAATCTATGAGTATCAATGGCATGTGAATTGATCAAATGTCATCTCTATCGCATGGTATTTTTTATAAAACCTATAAAAATCAATATATTGACGAATTTCGTGTTACAGGCGCTAACAATTTATACATTGTAAAGATTTGTTCATAAATTTAAGATTTTAGTAAGTGTTAGCATTATTCATGCTGTAATTACTTGACCTTGGGATAGATTTTATGCAACGTCGTAATATTATTAAAGCGGGTTTTGCTGGAATTGCACTCGCATGTGTTAATGAAAAATCTTTGGCTTCATCAAATGATAATTTGAATCTCAAGTATCTGTGGATGAGTATGTTCTCAGAAATGGTCATCAAAAAAAATGCTTCACTGGCTCCAAGGTTTTATCACCCAGAATTCAGATTGGTTAGCAACGGGCAGGAAGAAAACTATAACGCTTTTATAGATGGGCACAAGAAAATCTATGAAACTGATATTTCCTATTCAGTACGATATGATGAATCATCATGGATTGAAAACGATTCTCGAATCGGTGTCAGAATGTGGATCACCACAAAAAGTGGTAATGAACAGCCTGTTGAAATTGAAGTTATTGCGCTAGCTCAGTATCTAGATAGCTTAATTTATAGAGTGTGGGAATTAACCTGGCCAGACTGGTCACAACTCGATGCTTTCAGGAATTACAATAAATAACGTAGCCGTTCGCAGAAAGTTACTGTTTTAGCTTTTCAAGCTACCTAACGCAGAAAAGGCTGGTTTATCCGAGCTCAGCGCAATCGAGTGGGCATATCGACCCGGGGTCATACCAAAAACTTGGCGAAAAAGTGTAATGAAGGCACTCACGTTTTCATAACCAGATCCCAGAGCAACGTTTGTCACGGATTGGCCTGCAGCAAGTAACTCCAACGCCTGGAGTAGTCGTACACGCTGCCTCCATTCCGAAAAACGAAAGCCTGTCTCAATGACAAATCGCCGGGACAGCGTTCGCGGTGCAACACCTGCCCATTTTGCCCATGATCCCATCGGGCTGCAGTCATTTGGATGCTCCGAAAGAGCCCGCGCAATTTTTAGCAGGCGCGGATCTTGTGGCATCGGTAATCCCAGGGGAACAGGCCGAGCCGCGCGGATCTCTTCAAGGATCACTTCAGTCAAATGGTTTTGCGCCGCACTCCGACTGCCATCTCTCCAGGATGTCGCACGCAGGACGGCTTCACGCAACAAAGCGGAGACCGAAAGAACTTGTGCATTGGTGGGTAATGTCTCACATGCGGTAGCTGAGACCCACACGCTCCAGCCTGAATAGGGCCCATGTGAAAGAAGCCCATGGTACATGCCTGGAGGGATCCAAACAGCGTGTGTGGCCGGTACTACCCACCGGTGATGGCCAGCATCAACGGATAGCAAGCCCGCAGTGGAACCGAAAATTTGGCCATGTTCATGTTGATGATCCGGAGTGTTACGTATCCTGTCGCTTTGTTGAAACACCGCGGACAGAACCGGGCTGTCGGGATGGGAAATGCAGTCAGGTGAAATAAGATAATCTTTCATATTGGCTTAATATCGGTATCGATTGTCCTTTATAACGTACTCAAGCCATCTCTGCCACGATAACATCGTTGCATTCCCTCGCGATTGGGGGAGCCCACAACTTTATTGGAGATACTATGGTTGCGAATATTCACAATGCGCTCAACGACCTGCTTAACCGGCAGGATATACCTTTGGAAACCTCCATTGATCGCTATTTCTCCCCCGATTATCGGCAGAGGACGAACGGGAAATGGGATGACCGCACTAATTTTATTCAGCATATAAAACATCTGCGTACCCTTGTTAAATCTGTAGATATTCAAGTTTTAAATGAACTACGTGAGGGGAGTAATTATGCAACACGTCATCAGGTAACCGCCGTCAAGCGGGATGGAACCCAGGTCGTCATGGAAGTGTATCTCTTTGCCGTGATGGATCAGGATGGACGATTTTTGCGTATTGAGGAGACTACGCTGCTCCTTGAAGGCAGTGAGGCTGATCGTGGCATGGGGAGCGCGCGATAAGTGCGGGGGAAACAGCCTCAGGCAGGGAGGTGTTCTCTAATCAATGATTGATCATCAGTACATTAATATCCTAAGCGCCGCATTTTCGGACACCCGAAAATTGCGTTCAACACACTTAAAAGAGTAATTACTGCCATGAAAAATAACGTTAAATACGAATTTCATCACTTTGGCATCCCCCTGCAGGATGGCAAGAAAGAAGGTATTTACAGTGAAAAGGCTGGTATGTATACCACCGATAACCCGGGGCAATTTCGGGTTCAGTGGCACCGTTTTACTTCTGATTCGGATTTACACCCTTTAATTAAAACAGTTCCGCATGTCGCGTTTAAAGTCGACAACTTAGCTGAAGCCACGGCGAATGAGGAGGTGATTTTGGGGCCATACGAGCCTATCGATGATTTTTTTGTCGCAATGATCAACGATGCGGGCGTTCCCATTGAACTAATCCAGACATCTTTGACTGATGAAGAAATATGGCTGAGAGCAAGAACCGGCAAAGGGAGTTTATACCGTCAGGATGGAGAGATTAACAACGGGGATTAAAGCACACCAACGGTGATAGGCGCAGCCTCCGAGTAGGTATCACAATCACGCCGTGGGCCGGAATGTTTTCTGCTAAGCGTGAAAATGTCACCGTCAGCCAGTCATGCGGTAAGTGGTACATCAGCATTCAGACGGAATACGAAGTCACTGAACCGGCTCATACCTCAACATCAATGGTGGGGCTTTATGCGGGCATAGCGAAGCTCGCTACGCTATCAAATGGCACTGTTTTTGAGCCGGTAAATAGCTTTAAATCCAACCAGAAAAAACTCGCCAAACTCCAGCGTGAAATGAGCCGTAAGGTGAAGTTCAGTAACAACTGGAAGAAGACAAAACGGAAAGTACAAAACCTGCACTTTCGTATCGGTAATATCCGCCGCGACTACCTTCAAAAAGTCACTACGACTATCAGCAAAAACCACGCGATGATCGTCATTGAAGACTTAAAGGTTGCCAACATGTCAAAGTCGGCAGCGAGTACGTTAGGCCAGCACGGACGCAACGTCCGGGCAAAAACCGGCTTAAACCGTTCGATATTGGATCAGGGCTAGCACGAACTCCGCCGTCAGCTTGAGCACAAACAGCTTTGGCGCGGTGGTCAGGTGCTGGCAATTAATCCAGCCTGCACCAGTCAGAAATGCGCCTGCTGTGGTTATACGGCGAAAGAGAACCGGCAGACACAAAGCCAGTTCAAGTGTCTGGAATGTGGATATAGCGCGAACGCATCAATGGCGCTCGTAATATTTTAGCGGCGGGGCACGCCGCGCTAGCCTGTGGAGAGAGGGCAGTTTTAGGCCGCTCGATGAAGCAGAAACCCACCGAGGCGAGTCAGACTTCGGTCTGAACGCTGTAGGAATCCTCGCCCTTTAGGGCGGGGAGGATGTCAAAACAATGAACGGATCAAACTGAAGTTAAAGGGCCTGAGCCCGGTAGAATACCGGACCCAGGCCACAGCGGCAGCCTGATTAAAACCGTCCAACTTTATGGGGGCAGTTCATTAGGGCGGGGAGGATGTCAACTATTCACACCAGACGGAGCGAGGCCCTGGATAATGAGGTTCCGCTATTGCCGCCGCTGATTGCCGCCACACCGTAAAGCAGACTACTCAGTTCATCAAGAGGCACGTTAAGCTCATCACTCAATTGAGTCAGATGAACGCCGTTACCCGCCAGAGCGGCCATCATTTTTTCTATAATAAGTGACCTTTCACGCTCAATTCCTCCAGGCTCACCGGTTCGGTACCCCTTTGCGGTTGCATCGCGCATCAGGCTGTTATACTGCCATTCCGTCAGCATGTTCAGATTGCGCATTCTGACAATCAGAGCCATTGCCGAGACTTTCCAGAGCGATTTTAGCTGAACGATTTTGTCGAACGTTGGAAACGCCATTTTAACGGCCATTACGTTTTCCAGAGGCATCAGAAATGCTGACGCAAAAGCATCCGCTTCACGCTCAGCATCCTGTCCTTTGGCATCAGCGTGACGGTGAAGCACCAAGTGAGCTAACTCATGTGCCGCATCGAAGCGGCTGCGCTCACCTGACTTACGCGTGTTGAGGAAAATGTAAGGGACATCATCTTTCCAGAAAGAAAATGCATCGATACTCGCCGTTTCCTCCGAGAGCCAGAACACCTTAACGCCGTGCTTCTCCAGAAGATGAATAACATTGGTCATACTCTTCTTACCAATCCCCCAAGCTTCGCGCACCGCCTGTGCGGCGACCTCAGGTTCACTTCCACGGAGATTCGGCAGTTCAGGCTGCGGCAGCGTGAAGTGGATGCTGAAATACTCGCTCAGCATAACCCCCAACGCACCAGCTCCAATTGCCGCATGCTGGTCGGCGGCTTTTGTCGAGCGCAAAGAACGGAATGAAACCGTCAGTGGATCGATTGCTTCAACGTCATCGCCGAAGAAAAAGGACTCTGGATATTTCAGGGCGCTAGCGTATAACTGGACCGTCTCTGGCGTGGGTTCATACAGGCAATAGTCTTTTTCGTACTCAATTACTATACGGCTGGATAGCCCCATTTTCTCTGCCAGTTCTTTCAGGGTCAGCTTGCGTCTGATACGCGCCAGCTTAAGCCGGGACGGATTAAAAAGACGTTTGCCGTCATCGACAGGTTTACTCATTTGCTTTCAACGGAAATTGATATGTCATCATCGAAATCCTCATCAGGGAAAATATCCGTGCCTTCAAACGGCAGAGGACTCAAAATAATGCGCTCACTCCAGGCGCTTACGCGGGCAAATCCGTCCTGATTCACCATTCCTACCGGGTAGGACACTTCGCAGCGGACCTCTTTGTTAGCTGCATCATAATAATAAAGGACGATATAAGTGCGGGTGCTATCTATCGGCGTGATTTCAGATTTACCTGGATATAACGCATCCGTCTGGAACATATCGACTGTGCCAGGATTGTTGTGAACAATCGAACGCGTTGCCTCACCTTTGGCATTTTTGGTTTTCGGTAATCCATCAGGACGTCCGGTGTGTTTGTCACCCGAGGTTATAATCAGATTAACCCCCTTCGCTGAGTTAACGACCATTTCCATTCGCTTGACCACTTCAGGAGACCAGCCATTACCCTTGCCAATCAGTACACGGCGGGTCGCGGCAACCATCTCGCTCCAGAAACGGAACCCTGCATCCACTGCGGGGTGAAGCTTGCTAGATTTGCGGCGCTCGTACAAAGCAGACGTCAGAGCGGCATGAATATCGTTTTCCGAAAAACCCAGTCCATTAAGTACAACATCTGAATCAGCTTCGGTATGCAGGATACAATAAGGCATGGTCATGAGGGTGTCTCCATTGGTTTACTTCATGATTTCAACATAACTGTTATGATAAAATCAAGAAGTGGCTACCGAAAAGTTATCACAAGCCCTCACTTATTTCCTCACACCCCGTCCCCAGTTGTTCTTCACTTTTTTAGGCTTTTGAAAAAGACCACTACATTTATGAGTTTGAGGTCTACCTTGATCGCCTGATGCTGCCGAATCGTCTGTCAGACCTGGAGAGAAAAGACACCTAAACCCGCAAGCTGCTGCGGCTGCGCCGCGGCGGCTTTACTTTACCTCCGGGCTTTCCCTGTTCTTCTTCTGATGATTCCTTTTATTCCTATTCCTGGTCATCTATGTCCGGCTTTTCTTTTCCACAACAAACCACAAAGGCTGGAACCTGTCGGGTAGCAGCAGCGCATTACTGCGCCGCCGCCCCCTAAGAACGGTACGTGCAAGTTTCCCCGCATACCGCTCAAGCCTTTATAAATGCCCGCTATGGGCACCGGCTTCCCCGCTGTGTAACTGACGGTGGCAGTTGGGATGTAGCAGTTCAAGATTGGACATGTCGTCGCTGCCGCCCATAACCTTCCTGATCCGGTGGTGTATATTCCAGCCTGTCTGGTTAGTGATGAGTTGTCTGCAACGAGGGCAGCACTTACCCTGACGTTTCCACAATGCCGCCACGGTTTTCATCTTCTTCAGTTTACCGGTCCAGATCAGGTCCAGACGGCGCTCGAAGTAGATTTCCATGCCGGGCGAATAGGGGGTCGCGTCTCCTCTGATCTTGATGTGGCGTTTGATTAGCGTATCCATTGCCCGGGTGAGAAGCAGCGTTTTACCCTTCGGGGTCGCGGCGCTGAACTGCCAGCGTCTGTCCCCGAACGTGAAATACTTATCTGCAACCCAACGCCGGCCTTTACGTGTATGCCGCCGTTTACACCACAGCCATATTGCCCGCCAGATATGGGTATCGACGTAATTAAAGATATCTTTGGCCACGACATGCTGATGATAGTTAGCCCATCCACGGATCACCGGATTGAGCAGGTTTATCAGTTTCCATGCCGGAAGAGTCGGATTACCCTTAATTAATCTTCTGACTTTGCTCAGGAAGTTTTTCAGATTCTTTTTGGCAGGCTTGATCAGCATCTTGCCGCCATATTTTCTGACGTTCTGTCCCAGAAAGTCGAAGCCTTCTTCGATGTGCGTTATCGCTGTTTTCTCCTCAGACAGCGCAAGCCCCCGTTTTTTGCATGAACGCAGCTATCAGGGGTTTGACCTCATTCTCCAGCAGCTCGCGGGAGATCCCGGAGCAGATGAAGTCGTCGGCATAGCGTACATAGTTCACCTGATGTTTTGCCCCGTAATGCCTACTCTTCCTGAATGTACGCATCAGTTCTCCCTCCAGCCCGTCGAGTGCCATATTGGCGAGGAGAGGGGAGATAATGCCTCCCTGCGGGGTTCCACTTTCGGTGTGATAGAAGACGCCTTTTTCCATATATCCGGCTTTCAGCCATTTCCTGAGGATCCGCTTGTCCATTGGTATACTGGACAGCAGCCAGTCATGGCTGATGTTGTCAAAACACCCTTTGATATCGCCTTCCAGTACCCATTTGGGGGATACTTTCTGGCTCATCCGGTGAAATATGGACTCGATGGCATCGTGAGTACTCCGCAGGGGCCTGAAACCATAGCTGTTGTTATCAGCCGTAGTTTCTGCCACCGGCTCCAGTGCAAGTAACCACAGCGCTTGCATGGCTCTGTCCCTTATTGTCGGGATCCCCAGTGGGCGCTTTTTGCCATTCGATTTTGGGATATATATGCGCCTGAGCGGCTGTGGTCTGTAGCTTCGCGGACTCAGGTTGCACATCCCCTTCCATTTTTCATCCGGGGTGCTCCATGTTTTGCCATCCACCCCGGGCGTCCTTCTCCCGGTGTTTTCAGTGACACGCCTGACAGCAACGGCTTTGCCAGAGAACGAGCGTGTGAGAATGCGCTGAAGTTCTCTGATCCGACGCCATTGTTGCTGCCGGGTTGCCTCTGCAATCCGTAGCTGTAGCTTTCGCACCCGGGCATGGCTGGCACGCCAGTCAATGGTGTGCCAGCCTGTCGGGCGGGGTATCGTGGACACACTGTCGTGTGTATTCATCTCGCTGATATCCTGTTGAAAGTTTTACAGTATCTCATGCAGTTAAAGACCAGACGGAAGTCTGCCCGCTTTCGCGTCGAAGCATGCACAGCTCCGTATCCTGATTATTACCATCAGGCATTCGCTTTTTTCCGTCCTCCTCTGCCCGCACCGCCAACAGTGTTCCTTGCGGTTCACCTGCCATCAGGCAGCGATACGGGTTTACCAGGTTCCGTCTAACATACAAAAGGTCAGGGCGGGTTCTGTCTATTCACCGGAGATCTCAATGTCCATGTGCTCCGGGGGGACCAGTGGAGCAACCCGATCTCGTACCATTTTGGTTCAGGCCTTCCAGCATCTTTGGCCTGTTGCCGATAACGGTGTTTATCAACAGTTCACATGTGTTAACCCTTCTGACCAGCCTTGCAATCCAGCCGCATGATGCTTGCAGCAAGGGAGAGTCCCTCACGGGATTCTCCCCGGGCTGACGCCCGATCTCGTTGTCCCGGAAGCTTCAGACCCCGCCGTTGCCAGCAACGCCTGTTCCGGTAGGCTACAGCTAATGGAATAGCTGGTTTTATCAACGTAAAACAATATGTTAAACGACTTCCTGTCGCACGTCCCCCTTCGGCTCATGACCAGCAAGCTGGTCAATCGTCGAGCCCGACTGCGCTAACCGGCAAGCCGGTAAGCTCCGCGCAACCCCTGCGGGGTTACGGCCTGACGGCTAGGGTCTGATGGCAAAAAGCCAGGTCAACCCCCTCTGACGCCTCCTTCTTACGCCCATTCCTTTTGCGGAGGGCTTAAACGTAGCACCGCCTGGTCTCCCAGCAAGGGTGAAATGCACTCCGCCAAAACTTTTCCTCGTGCCTCGTAAAACTTTTGTCTCCGCCCTTGCTGTCCGCCTGCGTTGGTGCTCCGTTGCCCTTGCCGCGCAAGGCATGAACGTAAGAAAAAAGCGGCGTCAGAAAGAGGGGTTTTGCGGATGCAGAGCCATCGGATGAATCATGAAAAATGAAGGAGGTGAGCGAAAAATACAGAAAGCAGAAATGAAAAAGCAGACTTTCGTCTGCTCATTCACTGCCGGTTTGTCCCTCGAAAAGCCAGACCGACTATCAAAATTAACATGGAGTATTGCTATGAATTTCGACCCAAAAATAGTCGCACAGGCGAAAGCGTTTGTAAATGCCTACCGCAGCGGAAATCGCGCACATGTGCCGTCACTGCGCTTTGAATACTGGCAGCAGTTTATGACCACTGTGCGCGCCGAACTCGGCATTCAGTAACCAGCCGCCGCCCCGCGAAGGGGCGGCATTTAAAAATAATTCGTTGCACACCGCCTATGCCGATCCGGCTACCGGTGGCAGCTTTTAAACAGAGGATTTTAAACATGGTTCGCCTGACCTCCGCATTTCGTTCTGCCAACGTTATCCGCAAAGATCGCCCGCTGACTGATGACGAATTACGCCGCCACGTGCCGAGCATTTTCTCAACGGAAAAACACGAGTCACGCAGCGAACGCTACACGTGGATCCCCACGATTACCCTGCTGGACAGCTTGCGAAAAGAAGGCTTTGAGCCTTTCTTTGCCTGCCAGCAGCGCGTGCGCGATATTGGCCGAAGCGGCCATGCCAAACACATGCTGCGCCTGCGTCGCCAGAGCGACATTACGCGCGAAGAAGTCTCAGAAATCATTCTTCTGAACAGCCACGACGGCTCAAGCAGCTATCAAATGATCCCCGGTCAGTTCAGGTTCATTTGCCTGAATGGCATGGTGTGCGGCGAAACGTTCGGGGAAATTCGCGTGCCCCACAAAGGGAACGTGGTTGAGCAGGTTATTGAGGGTGCATATGAGGTATTAAAACGCTTTGAAGCGGTGGAAGAGTCGCGCGAAGAAATGAAATTAATCCGGCTGAGTGGTGAAGAAAGTCGGGTGTTTGCGGAGACGGCGCTGGAGTATCGTTATGAGGGGCAGCACGTCCCCGTGACGCCGGAGTCGGTGTTGCGCAGCAAGCGATGCGCTGATGAAGGCAACGACCTGTGGCGGGTGTATCAGCGAACACAGGAAAGCATTTTACGCGGAGGGTTGTACGGGAGAAATGCGAAGGGTGGACGGGTCACCACGCGGGCAATAAACGGTATTGACGGCGACATTAAAACCAACCGATTTTTGTGGTCGCTGGCGGAGAAAATGAAGTCCCTTAAATCATAATGACCGCGAGCGGGGGAAGGGAACAATGTATCTCACCTATCCCCCGCTTTTACGCGTTTCAGAACCTGTCTGCTTCCCGTCCAGGCTTCGAACCGGAGCGTGAAAAAATAGTTAACCCAACTTTGTATTTAATGTGTTTCTAGTCAGCGACATTAGTGTCGCTTTTTTTATACCCTGATTTCGGCCTTCCTCGCGATATCGGCGTTACCTTCCCTTTCTTAATTACCTCCTGAATCAATTTCTCACTGACGATAATGTTTATATCTGTAAGCGATAATTTGATATCCGCAACAGTATAACCCTTTGTCTTTGCCAGAAGTACAATGTCTTCGGTAATGGCGGTTAATACATCATCACGCGAAATTCTATTTATAGACAGGTCTGGAAGTTCGCTGAGCTTTTTTTTTGCCAAATCGAGTTCACTTTGAGTAAAGA
>NZ_JAFMOZ010000070.1:0-13648 GCF_019049615.1 Rahnella sp. BCC 1045
CACCATAACTTTATACAGGAAAGATTCATATCCTAACCACTTAGTAAAAAATAGATTATGTCAGTTTGTAGTAGTACAGATTTCACTTTCTATTTTCTTAATTTCGTAAGAGAATGATTAATTAAACTTACAGTTTTATCCCAGGTGAATTGCCTGGCACGATGCAGGCCCTTAATCTGTAGGTCATTAACCAAAACCTTATTATTTATCAGAGAATTTATTCCTCTTGCTATGTCCTCGACAGATTCAGGATCAACCAGAACTGAATAACCTTCAGCGATTTCTTTAAGTGCTGTCGTGTTCGAGGCCAACGTAGGTACACCACAAGCCATTGCTTCAATGACAGGTAAACCAAAACCTTCGTATAACGATGGCATTAGCAATGCCCTAGCACCACGATAATAAGATGGCAATTTTTCTTCATCGATATAACCGGTAAAATAAATATCGTCTGACAAATCCAGAGAAGCAATATATTCTTTTAACTCAGGCGTTTCTTTTCCTGTCAAAACAAGTTTGATTCCATATTTGTCTTCAACAGTGGAGTATGCCTTTATTAACCTTTCTTCATTTTTATGTAGCTTCCTGTTACTTACACATAAAAAGTATTTGTATCCGGGCTTAAAAACATCTCCCTCAGGTTTAAAATCTTTAGATACTCCATTTCCAACTACCACAATTTTTTCGGGAGAGACGCCTGCCCATTCAGCTATCCTCCTTCTTGAGAATTCAGATACGGTAAATATTAGCAACGATTTCTTGCAAGCCCGCTTTAAAACAAAGTCATAATAAATAGTTTTTAGATAACTATCATTTCCGCTGATATCAATATGATTTAAATCATGGATAGTAATAATACTACGATTGACAAATAACCAGGGTGCATTGAATCCGGGGGTGAAATATATTGATTTATTATAAAACAGATACCATGGAGTGACTAAGATATCTAAAGGACTGGTGGGCTTTATATTTAGTTTTATGTATCCGTCGAAGTTGACACGCTTCGTTATTTCTGATGAAAATCTTCCAATCCCATGGCCGCCTTCCCATCTTTTATCGAATATTATTTTTTTCATTACCCCCCCCTTTTAATTAAGACAATAAATCATTCCATTTATTGACAATATTTTTTGTTTCAAAGTTGTTCAATATAAATTTAAAATGCAGGTTACTTTCTAAATAGTTCCGGATTAATAAAGTAAGTTGTTCTTCATTATCAAATAAAAAGCCTTGGTTATCTGACAGTAATTCAGGAATCCCACCGACTTCCTTCGCTGCGACAGGAACCTTTCTTGCCATACTCTCAATGATCACCCTGCCAAATGGTTCATTCCATTTTGATGGCACAATTAAAAGGTCCAGGCAATCAAGAAAGTCATTTGCAGGCACATTGCCCAGGAACTCAACGTTCAACTTACTTTTCCTGGCTTCATCAGAAAGATGGAGTATGTAATCTTTATCTCCATCACCTGCTATTTTCAAACTAATATTTTTTGTTATACAGTCAGGGAGCTTACTAAGCGCTGCAAATATCAAATCTATTCCCTTTGTTTTATGAACGCGCCCTAAATAACCAAAATTTATTATTTTTCCATTAAAACCATTATATTGCCTTTCCTTTAAAACATCTTCCAAACAAATATTATAAATAACATGTTGTTGTGCGTTTTTGAAATACCCGCTTCTTATATGTTCATCCAAGACAAAGCGACTAATACCAACTACATCATCCACATACTTTGAGTTGGATTTTTTAAGAATAGTCATGCTCTTGCACAATCCACATTGACTACCGCAATTATCTTCCTTATACATATTTGCGTTTACACATAATAATGTATAACTCCTTAAGATATGGATAGTCCGTATTCCTTTTTCCTTTGCAATTTTCCAGGCCAGTGAAGATATATCCTCTATCGTACTGGTAATAAAAATTTCTGGTTTTATTTTTTCTAAAATCGCGCCAATCTTATTTGCAAATGAAATGTTATTAGAATCCACAACATGCCAGATTAGCTTCTTAACTCTAGATACTTCTTTGTTTTTCATGGACCAATATAAATTAGAATACTTAACCCTGTTAACATCTATGCTATTAACCTGATCTTTATAATCAGCATCACTGACAGCAAGTACTTCAACTTCATAGCCTAAACTTGACAATTGTTCAGTCAACAACTTAGTTGAAATTTCGCCC
This sequence comes from Rahnella sp. BCC 1045, assembly GCF_019049615.1. Classification (NCBI taxonomy): domain Bacteria; kingdom Pseudomonadati; phylum Pseudomonadota; class Gammaproteobacteria; order Enterobacterales; family Yersiniaceae; genus Rahnella; species Rahnella sp. BCC 1045. The sequence continues at coordinate 2,201 of NZ_JAFMOZ010000070.1, forward strand.
CCCCCGGCGATATCAGGATAATAACCACGACAAGCAACAAGAATTTTTTTCATTTTTTGGCCTGAATTTCTTTATGCGTTAATGTTTAAGACAAACAACCCGCATTCATCAATTAAAGTATCGATCTGACATAAAATGCATACTATTCGTCAGATATTTTATCCGAATATTTATAGCCATAATGATTGTATCCGTAGCCGTAATAATTACTGGCTTTTTTTACAACCCCGTTAAGTATACATCCTTTAATTTCAACGCCACTTTGTGCGAAACGTCTGATACTTACTTCCATTTCTTTTGGAGTATTGACCTCAAATCGTGCCACCAGCAACGATGTGCCAGCATAGCGTCCAATGACAGCCGCATCTGTGACAGCAAGAATAGGGGCAGTATCAATGACAACAATATTGTAATTCTCAGCAGCCCATTCGATTAACTTATTAAAGCGCGAATGCATTAATAACTCGACAGGATTCGGGGGTACCTTACCACGCGTAATATAATCAAACCCGACACTTGGCAAGGTTTTAACACCCTGTTCGATAGTGGATTTCCCAGCAAGAATATCAGACAGACCATGCTCCAGACTACCCTTGAACAGTTTATGCACATAACCTTTGCGCAGGTCAGCATCTATAAACAGTACGCGCTGATTTCCCATGGCTAACAATGCAGCCATGTTGCTGCTTATAAATGTTTTACCTGCATTCGGGCTTGCACTGGAGATCATTAAGACATTATTTTTAGCTTCCATCATGGCAAAGTGCAAACTGGTACGCAGCCCGCGAATTGCCTCCATTGCCAGGTCGGCAGGATTTTCTTGCGCTAAAAATAATAAGTTGTTTTTGTTCTTTTGGTTTTTTCCTTTTTTTGATATTGATTCTTTAACAATCCACTCAGACAGAGGAACGCTTGCATACACATTAATGCCCAATTCTTCTAACTGTTCAGGTGACTCGATACCTCTGTGCAGGAAAATTCTTAACAGGACAATAGATAATGAGAATATTCCCCCTAAAACAACCCCTATAAATATAACCAAAAGCTTTCGCGGTTTTATAGGTTTAGGCTCAGTCATCGCGCTGTCAATTATTCTTACATTACCAATAGCACTTGATTCTGCAATGCTCAATTCCTGCTGCCGGTTCAGCAATTGCATATAGATTGCCTGACCGGATTCTACGTCACGACTCAATCGCAACACTTCTTGTTGGGTTGCTGGCATTCCGGAGACGCGCTTATTGAGCTTCTCTTTTTCTTCCTCCAATGTCTGGCGTTTTTCCATAAGCGCCTTATAGGTTGGATGCGATTTGGTATAAAGCTGAGAAATTTCAGCCTCACGGAAAGTAAGCTCATTTAATTGATTATCAACATTTACAATCTGGTCTAAAGCCGACTTTGCTTCCAGTGACAGGTCAACAGAATCACTTTGTTTCCTGTAAGTATTTAACTTATCTTCCGCAATATTTAAATCGCTACGGACTTTGGGGAGTTGTGTATTTAGAAACTCGAGGCTTTTCGCATCCTGAGCAGCTTGACGGGCGATATTTTGTGCAAGGTAGTTCTCGCTGATACTATTTAAAACAGCTTTAATTAATTCAGGATCATCGCCTGTGAATGTCAAATTAAGGATACCCGTATTCTTCCCCTGATCTTCCGCAGAGAAAGAACCCAGAACTTTGTTAATGGCATCCAGATATGTCAGATAGTTTACTGTAAAACTAGTTCCTGGCGGTGCATCCATTTGACTAACCACTAATGAGATGCCTTTACTTTCGATAAGCTCACCGACGGTTCCTTTTAAATCGATATCATTACCGGTGATCTTAAAATGATGTTTATCAAGCACCGTAAGCGTAATTTCAGGACTTTTACCGGCGACATTTTGCAGATAAAGTCGACTCACGGTCAACTTACCTTTCGGCTGTCCAGTCAGACGAGCCCAACCCCTTCCAAAAATTGGGAAGTAATCTTGTTCAACATTTGCCTGTAGATTCAGATCCTGGACTGTTTTACCCAATATCATTCTGGACTGTAAAAGTGCGACTTCCGGCGCGGAATCAGGCTGACTGTCTGGCAACATCTGACTGATGCTATTAATGAGGGCATTGCCTTGTTTTTGTTCAACCTGAATCAGAGCATCAGCCTGATATATTGGAGTGGCAAATAAAGCATATACTACTGCCAACACCGCAAATATTGCGGTTAAGATAATAATAAGTTTTCTATGGTCAAGTAATTGCCCAATTAACTTACCAAGTTCAATTTCACCCGAGTGTGAACTTTCTGACTTCAAAGAAATAACAGATGACATGCAATAGATTCCTAATTTTTATCCACCCAGTTTAATTGCCCAAATCTGGCAAGCTCGGTCAATTAGCTGATAAACAAAGTTGAATGCTTCCTGGCTTTGGAGATATGGATCGGGAATTTCTTTTTGCTGCAGCCAGTGCCCCAGTAGCAAAGTCTTACCACGAACCTCCGGAGCCATACGTGTGACAGATTCAATATGGCGTTTTTCCATCACGAGTATCAGATCATACTGACGCCCAAGTTGCTTGGTAAATTGCCTGCCTTTATGCCCATCCAGAGCAACACCATAATGCTGTGCAGTCAGTAATGCCGTTTCGTCAGCGGGATATCCCACTAATGCTTTGACACCTGCAGAGTCTATTTTTTTATCAGGTAATAATTGACGTAATATACGTTCTGCCGTTGGAGAGCGGCAAATATTTCCCGTGCAGATAATCAGCAATGAATCAAACATTCCTAATTCCAGTTATGAATATATCGTGCAGTTTCGGTCATACTATTAACCCCGTTAATAGTAGGAACCAGCTGAGATATCACGCGGTTCCAGCGGACAACCGGTGCGGCGGTAACATAAACAATATCGTACGGCTGTAACTGGAATTCAGTACTCATCACCATTGCGGAGGCATCTTTAGCATTCAGCTGATAGATATTGGCGATTTTCCCCTGTTTATTATCCTTAATCTGGCGGATAACAAATATCCCCGACGCATCCGACATCACCTGTGAAACGCCGTCGGCATTACCTAATGCTTCTGCCAGAGTCATCCCGCTGCGATCCATTTTAAGCGTGCTCTGTTTCCCGACTTCACCCATGACAAATACTTTCAGGTCATCATTACGTGGTACGTAGAGAATATCGCCCGGAAAGAGCAACTGATTTTGGGTTAAATCCCCTTTCTGCATCAATGCTTCAAGCGAGATGCGACGGTCCTTCCCGTTATGAGTTAATACGACATTACGCCAGTCTGCGTCCGGCGCGAGCCCACCCGCGGCGTTGATGGCATCGATGACGGTCAGGGGAATATTGGTAATCGGCTGCTGGCTCGATTTCACAACCTCACCACTGACATAAACTTTTTGCGAGCGGAAAGACGCGACGCTGACATCCACCTGCGGACTTTCAATATACGTCGCCAGACGGCTACTGATCTCCTCACGAACCTGAGAGACAGTTTTCCCCGCCACGGCGACTTTACCTATGTATGGGTAAAATATCGTGCCATCGGTATTGACCCAGTTACCCGTATCACTGGCACTGCGGTACTGACCGGCCGGGGTGGTCAGTTCAGGATGATCCCACACAGTAACCATCAGAACATCACCGGAACCAATACGGTATTGGTAGTTTTGCAGTTGCATATCCAGCTCTGGATTTGGCCGTGCCTGAGCAACGATCGGACGCAGCTGATCCACCAGGCCGGGCGTCATCGGATACACGTTAACTAATTTATCAATGTCATAATTGCTATCAGTAGGTTGAACAACGTCTTTGTCCATGGTACTTAACGACTGCCCTGGAATAACCGTACATCCGCTCAGTAACAAAGCTCCGAATAATGCAGAAATCTTAAACGTTTTATTTTTCATAAAATCCATATCATGTGGTTCAACAGAAATTGATGTTGGCCATGACGCTAATAACAAGCAGCCAATACATGAGGGTGATGCATTATTTAAATGACTGTTAATAAGCACCGTCTTTTCTAAGCACAACACTTACTGTTTTAAACAAGATGGCGATGTCATTCCACATCGACCAGTTTTTTACATACCAGGCGTCAAGATAGACGCGGGTCTCGTAATCCACATCACTGCGACCACTCACCTGCCATAATCCGGTCATTCCCGGTTTGCTCAGCAAGTAATAATCCACCTCATCACTGTAACGCTCCAGTTCAGCGTTAATAATAGGCCTCGGACCAACAAGGCTCATCTCTCCTTTTAATACATTAAATAACTGCGGCAATTCATCCATGCTGGTTTTACGCAATAAATGTCCGATGCGCGTAATACGTGGATCGTTTTTCAGCTTAAATGTCTCATCCCACTCGGCGCGTGCTTCCGGGTTATTTGCCAGCAATTGCTCAAGCACTTCCTTGGAATTGATTACCATTGAGCGGAATTTAAGACATTTGAAAGGACGCCCGCCTTTACCAATACGCTCATGGCCATAAATTGCCGGGCCGCCATCTTTCCTCACTTTGAAGCTGATATACAGCAGCAGCGGAGACAATATGGCAATAATCCCCAGTGAAGCCACAATATCGAAAGCACGTTTCAGGAAGCGTGATGACCATTTCGCCAGATTCTGATGAACACGTAAGATCATCACTTCGTGGCTGAAAATAAACGACATATCCGTACTGTCGAGCGGCATGCCGCGCAGGGTCGGGATCACCGAGACATAACGGTAACCGTGGATCATAAAGACCCGTAGCCAGTAGTTACGGATATCGCTCTGGTGTGCTTCCACAGCGACAATAAACTGGGTTTTCTTGTCGCACGGCGTTAATAACCACAGGTCATCGCAGAATATGATCGGAATGCCATCAATGCTGTCCCCCGGCTTGTCAGTCAGTTCGCTGGAAATAAATCCGGTGACGTTCAGCCCGAGATTCTTTTCGCTTTGAATCGCTTTGTAAGCCTCGTGAGCATTTTTACCGGTACCAATAATAATGGCATCGCGTTGCCAGATACCCAGAACCGTTAATACACGCTTAGTCATCATGCGGGCACAAGGTACAAATATCAGCACCAACAGCCAGGTGAGGATCCACATATAACGGGAAAAATTCCACTCCGCGAAAGCCATCACCGCGATCTCAATAACAGCAAAAATGACCAGCGTACGTAAAATTTCTTTCAGTTCAAACCAGAAGGTTTTGCGGTAGTAATAATGCCGCAAGCGAATCGAGAACCAGCCAACACAACAAAATGCCAGCGTCCAGTGTAATAAAACCAGGGCAGTAACATGTTGAGCGGGAATATAGTCATCAAACTCTTTGAGCATGAAGCTCAGTAATATTTTTGCGACATAAATCGACAGGGTGAAACTGACGAAATCAGAAAGAGCAAGAAACAGGCTTGAGTAAAAATTTCTGGTGAGAAATGTCATATTTCCCTCACAACAAGTATCAAAAAATAATTATTACCTGAGGACATCAGGTTAATAGGCTTATAATAATTGACTTCATTAACTGTCCCCTGACATGCTGACATATCAGAAAAATAATAAATAAGTCATTTTGTAGGTGCCTGACTGTTGCAGTCAGACACAACCTTTCATTAAGGCAACTGCGGCGTATCTCTGTCTGAAGTAATACCGTACAAGCCGTACTGTCTGCCCAGCATCTGGCCACCATCACGCGTCAGTGGTGTCCAGCTGACAGCTGGCGTGCTACGTGTCGGTTTGACAGTCAGTAAGTCCAGCGGTACAGAGATGTAGAAGCCTTTAGTAAAGGAGCCTTCACCGTATTCCTGTTTAGAGACATTCGTCAGCGTCGCATAGGCTCCCACGGTGACACCGCTGTCAAAGCGTTTGGAGAGATCCAACGTGCCGCCTTTGTCTTTAGCCAGATATTGCCCGACACTCATTTTCACCAGCACATCATCCATAAATGCCGGCCGCCAGTAGGCTGTCAGGTTGCCGGTTGCGGCCTTGTAGTTAGTGAAGCGCATCATGTCGTCCCAGTCGCGCTGTTTGACATAGTTGGCATCAATACCCAGTGCCCAGTCAGAATCCAGTGGCCGGTAGAGCACTTCGCCCCCGACGCCGCCGTACATCATCTCCAGATAACCGCCATAAAGCTGTCCGTAGAAACCGTTGCCCAGATAACGGAAGTAGTTGGCTTGCAGGTTATTCACATAGACATCGTTCTGAACGTATTCACGGATATGCGTTCGTACGCGTGGCAGAGAAGAGTCATTACTGACGCCATCATAGCGGAACTTATCGTAGTTATTGGCAACGTTGCCAAACACGCCGCCATCGACAAGCAGATGATCTGTCAGCCAGTAGTTGGCATCCGCCAGCACCCCGATCTGATACATATAAAAGTTTTCAGGGCCGCCGACGGATTGTCTTAATACCGGCGACAGGCTGTAATTAAACCGGTCCTTGCCGATAAAGAATCCCTGACCGACGTCTGCGACCGGTTCAATCCGTTGCTGGTTCAGGGACTGTTCCTGCCCCAGCGGATAACCCTGTTGCTGCTGACGCAGGCTCGCCACGCGGGTACGTGTGGTGACCATCGGCATACCAAAGCGGTTTTGGGTAACATCCAGTGTGTCGACATTCTCCGGCAGATTATTCAGCATGATGAGATTGGCACGCTCTACGCCTTTGGACGTATTACGATATTTATCCTGCTGACCCGTAACGTTGAGGGTGTCGTCACGGATGTCGATACGCGGTTCGCTAAACCCGGCATTGCCTTTCAGTTGGGCCAGTTGCCCGGTCGCGACGCTGTAATTAACCATTCCCGCACTTTGCGGCTGCGGCTGATAGGCAGGAACCGGATCATCAATCTGATGAGGAACCCAATCGTTCATGTTACTGCGCAGGGTAAACCCGAACATAAAGGTATTGCCACGCTCGTAGCTGGCGTTGACATCCATCCAGCTGGCCAGGCGATAAACAGCACCGAAGTTAAACTTACTGTTCTGTTTTAGTGCCCCGGCAAAATCATCGCGGTAGTTATTACCATCGTATTCCATCTTCAGGCGCAACGGCTGCCAGGGGGTCTGATACTCCACGCCGCCGAATACCCCTGCAGGCCCGCGGAACATATCATTGAGTGAAATATCGCCGGTGGAATGGCTTTGCGCGCGGGTACAATATTTATCGCTGGCTTTGCAGAAAGGGTTCGTGATATTGCCGCTGTTGCCGATATAACCCCAGCCTACCCCCAGCGTGAAATCTAGCGGTCCGGCCGCTTTACTGGCGACCAGATACTCACTGTCAAACAACCCCGTGCCGCCGATATCGCGCTTGCCCAACGCGACCTGCGGAAGAAAGTAGCCCTCTTCCCACAGTCTTAATTTCACATCGAAAGACTTGTCTTTATAGGTTTGATTGCCACTGAAGTTTGGATCGCTACTGTAAAGCCGGTCACGCACGTCGGTATAACGCAACGTGGTCTCCAGCCAGGGAAACAACGCCATCGAGATCGAATAAAAACGGTAGGCATCATTATCGCGGTAGTTGGCACTGAACTCCCCTTCTTTGGGGACCCGCGCCGTCGGTGTTTGTAAAAGTCCCGCGCCGCCGAAATCGGACTGTGAAGGACCAAGGGGTTCATCATACGTTTGCGCACGGACGGAATTAGCGTAAACCACGGACACAGCAAGCAGGCTGAGAAGATATTTTGGTTTCATCATTCAGGGATCCGGTGCGCCAAAACAGAGACGATGTGCTGATTAAGGTTTTTAAACTGGCGCGGCAGCGTCCAGTCAGAAAAACCGACCCAAATGATACTGCCCGGCTGGGCTTCAGCGTGGCGATAATTCCAGTAGGCGACCGGCGCGACCCGGATGGTTCCATTGGGATCAATCACCACGGCTTCATTCAGATTGGCACCAGAAAGAAATTGATGGTCTGCGAGATATTCACGAATCGTACGTCCTGCAACCCACGGCTGTTTTCCCGCCCCACTCACCGCCCCCAGCAACAACACGCTGTTGGGATGCGTTGCGGTATAGACGCGATAATCCCCCTGTAACTGGCGGTTAGCGGCATTGTTGTTGAGGATCAAATCCGCATCCATCGGGGTAAACTGACGACCGGTAACCTGCAACCCCTGCAATTGCTGAATGACGCGGTTAATGGTCTGCTGCGTATCGCCACTCTCCGTGGCACGCCAGGCCTTGAGCTGGTTCTGCATGTACAGATACTGTTGCTGCGCCTCAGGCGTTGCGGCAGGCACAGCAATCACGGTGCCGGGCGACCAGGATTGGCGGATCAGGTCGGACTCCGCCATCATCTGGCGCATATCTTTAATATGGCTGAGTACCTGGGCAGGCTGCCCCTGAGAAGCGCTGGTGTAAACGGCCACGTTGCCCTCGGAAAATGCCATCCCCGGCAAGGCGCTAAAAATGAATAAAAGCGTTTTTATTTTCATGCTGGTGGGATCCCCGCATTGGCAGGTTTGAGCAATGTCATACTCACCGGCATATCTGCTCCCAACCTCTGATTGCTCTTGAGCACTAATCCACTTTGCGGATCTACCCAGAAAGTGTTTTGCCAGCGGTCACCCGTGGCCTCAAGCGTCACATCCTCGCGCCACACCTGACAGGCGACAACTCTTCCGGGAAGTGTCAGGGTTTCGTCGCCCTGACGGCTGAAACGGGATGTCACAACGGATGACAATGGCTGCCGGTTCTCCGTCCAGCGCATCAGACTTGTCCAGCCCGCCCCTTCACGCAAATTTGTTGCATGCAACAGCGGGTCTTTTTGCAGATTGGTGACTTCCAGCAGATCCCCTTGCAAATAACCGGTCGACCGAACCAGGCGACCATTTTGGGTAATAAATACGACCTGGTCGCCGGTACTCCATTTTTCAAAGCCATCCTGGAGATAGCCGACCACAAAGATTTGCGCAGACGTAGGCAGTTTTAAATAAATGCTGCCATAAGGGATAGCGGCAATTCTTTGGGGTGGCACCACAACATCCTGCGGCCCTTTAATGGCAACCTGAAAAGTATCAACCAAACTGTTTTGCGAGGGGGAACACGCTTGTAACAAGAGGCAGAGGAACAATAAGGAATAGCGCACAAGTGATTCCCTATATCTTTATTATCATGTGGGAAAATAACCACACGGATGTGTGGTTATAATTAAGTGACTTATTAGCGTGAGGTTGTGGTGGTAGTTGAGGTGTTAGTGTTGCTGTTACCATTACTATCATCGTTACCTACAGCAATCAGACCTGCGGCTAATATTGCACCGCTGGTACCGACCACTGCCGCCACTGTTTCCCCTTTGCTGAGTTCAGCAGCAGATGTTGTCTGCGAATATAGCGGCAGTAGCATCAGGGAAATAACAGAAAACATGAATTTTCTCATAATTACTCCTCTTCAATTGACAGACGAATTGTTCACCCAATAACCAATGGGCCCTTTGAGTATATCAATAGAAAATAATTATTGTACAATTTAAGACCGGTATATATTTTAGCCATGCTACCGCCCCTGGTTTACGGCCACCAATTTGCCAAAATATTTATCCAATAATTTTCCGCGCAAGGAAGCCTCGCCATTAAATATCAGGCGAAACTTCCTTAGCGTATTCAGAGATCATTAATTCTTTAAAAATTTATGGCGATAAAATTCAGCTATTCGAGAAAAAAGACTGAATTAGTTCCTCCTGATTATAGGAGGACCACAATACTCCTTGCATGGCGTGAATATTGCTGCCTGTTAAATACTCTACATGTTGTGCATTTTCGACACCTTTTACGATAACGCCCTGGCAGTAAGGTGTGAGGTGTTCAATCGTTTTTCTAAATGACTGGGTTCCCTGGTGTTGCCAAAAAAAACTTTCGTCGATCTTTATATATTCAAACGATTCGTTCATAACCAGTGAAAGGCTGGTGTTCCCGGCCCCAAAGTTGTCCAACCATAAAGTACAAAATGCTGATAACGACCGGATAATCTTACGCGGAGCTTCTTGCGTAAATTCCGGAAAATTCTGATCCACTTCCAGCCGGATAAAGCGATGTTGTTCTAAAACGTGACATAGTGCTGTGTTGCTAACGATATGACAGGCGATGTCATAATCGATATTTACAGATAATAAAAAGTCATTATCGGTAAATATATTGGCATTGATGCAGGCAAGGGTGACCTGGTTGAAAAATACTTTTATTTTATCTTCAGGAGATAATTTATATTCATAACCAGCAGAATCAGAGCGATTTTCTACTTTGTATGATCTTCTTACTAATTCGAAACCCAGCAAGCCACCGGATGCTGTGACGATAGGTTCAAAAATATGTCCCGGATAACCACGTGTGACCGATTGCATACCGTCCCCTGAGATAAACAGCAGTAGCCGAATAAAACTGATTCAAAATAGAAATAATCTTTACTACTCTTTATTTTTATCGGGTAACTCAATTCCCTACCGCATGTCGGTGCAAAAAGAACAATGCTGAGCTGCTGCTGGCATCTACACCAATTTTTCTTAGCGAATTGCATTTGTGCACGCTGATGGTTTTCACACTCAGTTTCAGTATATTCGAGATGCTGGTGACAGAAAGACCGGACATCATCATCACCAAAACCTTCTCTTCCATTCGCGTGATATTGTAATTAAACGCCTCCTTGTTAATCGGCGTGCCACGCAGCTGGATAAACTGTTCCACGGCATTCTCCACGTCGGATAACTCTTTTTTCTTCTTCAGAAATTTAAATTCTTTTTTCAGAAGAAGCTCAAGCATCAGGACATCCACCGCCGAAGACACAATGAGTATCCGTTCCGGGTCCAAAACATTCAGATTCTCTCTCAAAAACTCGTAGCATTTGTGGAAACCGCCCGCTGACGGGTCAATGATCAGATAATCCTTTGTATACAATTGCACCTGTTCGCTCTGGTCAAAGGAAATGACACCGTTCACGTAAGGCACCTTCTTGGAGATTATTTCTTTCAACGCCAGTTTCGTAAACTGGCACTCACTCCAGATAATTACCCGAGGCATTGGGCCGCCTAATTTTGTGGTTTTAAAAACGCTAAAACTCTACTCCGAGAGAACGGGGGAGAATAAAGCACTTTCAGAACGATATAAAGAAAACGAAGTTTACCTGCGTTTTAATTCATATTTTTCCTTTCCAGTGACTGTATGTAGAGTAATACGCAGCGGAAACTCTTCAAATCGTTTTTCTCGCTCATAATCACGAGCAACAATAGGTTTGACCGATCGATTTACACATTCTTATCGTTATTAACCCACCTCCGGTCTAGGCGAATTCTTACTTATCTTCCTAATGGCACACAGAAATGTGAGCTATACGACGCTTTTGACTGATATGACTGCAAAAATCTAAGAACTATCTTATTAGGAACTAATCGCATTCTCAGGAATTTGTTTACACCCGATTTAGTCTAAATATTTACACTACAACAGAGCATTATTC
>NZ_JAFMOZ010000069.1:0-11596 GCF_019049615.1 Rahnella sp. BCC 1045
TCGGTGCTGTTTTTTCAGAAAACTAACGTCATTAAGCCCGATTTTATAAATAAAGAGCTGTCATTTTTACGATTAATATCTTGGCTATACACAATCTACTTTGAGACAGGAAAACTTTCTTTAAATACCATAAATAAATCTATGGGCGAAGACGAACAGAAAAAATTTAAAGAGCACAAAAAGGTTGTGCAAAATTTCAGGACGTTTCTTCAGCATAATATTGATATTTCTTTAAGTACAAGAGAGTTCAAGTTAGTCAAAGATTGTTCTGCTTGGACCAAAAAATCTTGTGATAAAAATATACCTGTGACTGAAGACGATTGGATGAAAGCTTCCGAAGTGTTGATCGCAGAAGCATATGAAATTTTCAATATAGTACTTGCTACTTTGGAGGCAATGACTGACTCATCATCTAAAAAAGATATCTTCATCATTAATTGGAATATTACTGTTAATAAAAACGTTCCTGTGCATTGGTTTGATACTCATATCTCTAAGTTGATTGGATTCATTGATGTTGATTCATTTGATGTTGTTGCATATCGCGATGCGAACTTGGAGGCTTGGAGGAAATATATAAGCACGCTCGACGCCAAGGCTGATTATGAATTAGAAATAAAAAAAATCGTAGAATCTTCTATCATTAGAGACTTCATTCACATCATACCAATTACAATTGATATGTTAGAAAATAACTTCTACCTTTCTAAGGAGTTTTTTAAATCATTATATGAGTACTTAGATAGGCAGCAGCTTTGTAGTGATTGTAATGCTAGCGAGATTTTAACTCAAATAAAAGAACTTTTCCCAGAGTATATAAAGTTATAATTATTCTGTCGATTTTGACTATTAGGGCAAGGAGATGCATCCTTGCCCTAATGTTTTATTTAGAAATTTCATTGTCTGTTTCACACCATTAATTTTGATTTACTGGGTATACTTCTTAATACTGTCGCTTTTTATTCCAGCTAGAATATTTAATCCGATGCATTTGAGTGCATGAGTTCGCATTTTTTTCTTGAATCTCCTAACCCCATTGTAGGTCTTAAATGCCATGCCTTCCATTGAGATGCGTGACTGCATTAAAGCTAGCATATAAAGCGGGCAGGCGTGGCGGGGATAGCATTGCGCGCATACCCACTTTTTTATATTCATTCTCGCCCCTGAGCGCGCCTGTTAGGCATATGGAATGGTTCATACAGCGGCACTCCTGACCTTGTTAGCTCTGGAGCATTCTGACACTTTTTTAGCTCCGGGTTATACCCAATCTGACGGTCAGCTTTGTGCCAGTAGCGGATTTTGCTTACATTGCGGTATGTTAATTTATGGAGAGCAGGTCAAAAGTTCTAAACAAAAAGGAGAATAAGATGGAAAGTAGTGATCGGCTTGCAATAACCAGCCTGATTGTCGCGGGGTGCGGTGTCTTCATTGCGCTCTGTGCGCTGGGTCTTTCGGTGTATATGGGCTTGCTGCAAAAAAATAATTACGAGATTTCAGTTCAGCCTTACATTACCCTTGTGCCAACCGTTGAACCGGGTAAGAACGAGTACGGTTTTTATCTTTACAACGCGGGTATGGGAAAAGGATATGTTGAAAATGTTGAATACTTCCTCAATGGTAGGAAAATTGAAGGCGATAACTCGTCTGCTTTAGTACAGGTCGTTAGCTATTTTGGCTTTAATAAAGACTGTTTTGCTTATGGCAATCCAAGGAAGGGGGATTCGTTATCGCTGGATGAAATGAACATTCTCCTGACACTCGGCACGGGGGTATCTTCACTATCTCAGTGCAAAAGCACATATGAAGAGTTTTTCAAAGTATTAAGTGCCAAACATAACGCGTTCACGGTTAAGTTAAAATACAGATCGATTTACAATATTTCTTATCTTTACGACTCGTCAGACAATTCTCAGAAAAAACTTTAGTAATCTCGAGGGAGGTGACACCACTCTTTTCCTTCTTGATGGCTGGAAGTATCACATTGAATGATGTCAGATCAAGGCGCGTTAATACGGCTTTTAGGGCATAGGAAAGCCGCCAATATTCCGGCGGCTTTATCCAGCAGGGCAGAGCTTACAGCTCGTAATCAGTAAATCTGACCACCTCCTTTCCAACCCATTCGTTTATCTCCTTCATGCGCTCCTGTAACGGAACCAGCTCATTGCGCACAAATACCTTTGCCGCTTTTTCAACGTCCCCAAAACCGCCGGTGTTGCTCGGTATGATGCCCATCATCTGCGGTGGCACCCGGTGCGCGCTAAGCAGGTCATCGCGTGTCGCGTTCTTGATGTTAAAGAAATCATCTTTCGTGGCCACTTCGCTAAGCGGGATGATTTTAATGGCGTCTGCTTTTCCGCCGGGCGCATGGTAGAAAATATTTTTAAAATTACCTGAGCCCTTTGATTTGGTCATCATGTCGCGCAGTGCGGTCACGTCCTGTGAGTTCTGCGCCGGGTCAGTCACATACATGACATAGCCTGCATGAGCGCCGTTGAGAAAATACTTGCGGCGGTAAAGCGTGGCGGACTCATTGAGCCACGCGCTGTTTAGCGCGCTGAGGTATTCCGGCAGGCCGTACAGCTCTTGATTGATGTCCGGCTCCTGCAAATGGAATACGCCCCCGAGACCGAAAGCGTGAGGGGCGGTGAAGTCCTCCACAAACCAATAAATATCATCTTCAATGCCCCTGCGTGTGTACTTGGCCGGTGAGGTCTCCAGTTTGAGAAGTTTACCGGTGATGCTGAGGCGTTTTTCAATGAAAGCATTGCCAAAAACGATGTAATCCAGCGCGTAGCGGCTAAATTGCTGCTGCGACAGAAGCGGGTGAGGGATAAACGTACTTGCCAGAATATTACGCTTAACATACATCGGCGAACTGTGGTGAACGGCGGCGCGAAAGCTTTTAGCCAGCCCGGAAAAGGTCACCGGTGGTTCGTACCATTTCCCGTTACTCATACATTCCAGATAGTTAAGAATGTCGCGCCTGTCCATGACCGTTGCAGGTTCATCAAAGCGAAAAATCTCGCTTTTGGGTGCGTAATTTTGCGTGGTCAGTTTTTTTACCCTGCGGTTTCTTTTGCTCATATCAGTACATCACCAAGGTGGATTTCATTTGTCTGCCGGAGGCGGCTGTCAGCGGCTCGTTAATCAATACGTGCATGGTTGCCCAAGCCACGTCGGCGTGGCTGGCTTCTTCACTGCGGCTGGCTCGGAAAGTGGATTTAGCGCCGCTGGCGGTCATGGTCTTTTGAATGGCATGAATGAGGCGGTGATATCGGTGTGTCCAGCGTCGTATTGCAGGCAACCGCGATGGATGGTGTTTTTGGCTTTCAGCACCATTTCGGTTTTGATTTCCGGTGTGTATTTGATTTCACGCGCAGCCGGGTAAAACTGCCTGACGAGCTGGTAAACGCCTTGGCCAACGGTGGTGGCATCAATCCCGATGTACTCGACGTTATATTTTTCCGTCAGCGCCTCAATTGCCTTGGCCTGCGCATCAAAATCCATACCCTGCCACTGGTGCCGCTCCAGAATACGGAATATGCCGCCCGGCTGTTCGGGTGGGGCAATGACCACGCAACCGGCACTGTCGCCGCCGTTGGCCTCCGACGGGTCGTAACCAAGCCACACCGGATTATTATCAAACGGATGGTGAACGTAGGGGTTAAAGTCCGGCCATTCTTCCAGACTATCCACCATACAGCTCTGCAACGACTCGAACGGGAACACCGACGCTTTATCATCGACAAATTCGCACATCAGCAGGTTCTGATATTCCGACGGCGCGTATTCCAGACAAAGCTGATCGAGGTCGAACAGGTCGCAGCCACCGGCCAGCGCGTCATCAATCGTCACAATCTGCCGCCACTGGCCATCGTCACATTTAACCCCTGCGGCTAAATGGCTGTGACTGAGGTCAAGCTGAATACGCTTGTTCTTATCGCGCTGGCCTTTGTTGAATAGCTCTCCAGACCAGAATGGATAGGCGCTGTGGGCAAGGCTCGACGGCGTAGAGAAATAGGTGGTACGCCATTTTTTATGCAGCGACATCCCGGAGGCCACTTTGCGCAGCTCCTGAAATTTCGGGATCCAAAAGTATTCATCAAGATAAAGATTCCCGGTGTAGCTCTGCGCAGTACGGATATTTGTTCCGAGGAAGAACAGGCGCGCCCCGTTTGAAAGCTGTATCGGGTCGCCTTTGAGGTCAATATCAACCTGCCGGGCAAAGTCGATAATGTAGTTTTTGAAGACATGCGCCTGTGATTTACTGGCCGAGATAAATATCTGGTTGCGTCCGGTGGCCAGTGCATCAAGCAGCGCCTCACGGGCGAAAAAGAATGTCGCACCAATCTGGCGGGACTTGAGAATATTACGGATACGATGCTGCAAGCCTGCCTGATGCCAGCCGCGCTGATATTCGAACGCATCATCAAGGAAAATATCCCTAAGTTTCGCGATCGCCTCGTCAGAGAAAACATTTTTCTCAACCTTCTTACGTTCACCTTTATTGCGGTTTGCCACGTTCGGATTTAAGTCCGCCTCACTGCCGGTGGCCATGTAACGGTTAACCCGTGCCAGCCGTTCAATCTGTCTGCCTAGCAAATCGATCTCTTTAAAATCCTGTCCCTCTTTTTTGCTCTTCATCACCAGTTGAATAACTCGCGCTTCGATGCTGGTTTCAATACGTGAAATCGGGGCGATATCGTCCCATTTTTCCCGTTGCTTCCAGCTCTGCACTGTCGGTTTTTTCAGAGTCAGCATTTCGGATATTTGCGTGACAGAAAAACCCTGCCAGTAAAGCAGTGCAGCCTGTCTGCGTGGATCGCTGATTAATCCTGCGTTGTTCCCGGTCATAGATAGCTCCGCTCGAATAGATGAGCGTCACGCTACGCAACCGGCCATATCACTGCATCAAGCCCCTGTTGTGTAATAGATCGTCAGACGGCAACCGCTGGCCGTTGGGGCGTTAGGTCGGGAAACTAAGCTCCGAACCTAACCCACACAGGACAGCGAAAAATGGCAAAGAAAGTATCTCAATGGTTTCGTATCGGCGTTGAGGGTGATACCTGCGACGGGCGCGATATTGACGCCAATGATATTCATCAAATGGCCGCGTCATTTGACCCGCGCGTCTACGGTTGCCGTATCAATCTGGAGCATTTCCGGGGGCTGCTGCCAAACGGTGACTTTAAGCGCCTCGGCGATGTGGTCGAGCTGAAAGAAGAGCAGATTGATGACGACTCAATCCTCAATGGTAAATGGGCGTTGTTTGCCAAGATGACCCCCACTGACGAGCTGGCCGCAATGGTTAAAGCCGGTCAGAAAATTTATACCTCTATGGAAATTCGCCCGAATTTCGCCAACACCGGTAAAGCCTATCTGGTCGGTCTGGCCGTCACGGATGACCCGGCAAGCCTCGGGACTGAAATGCTGGAATTCAGCGCCCGCGCCAAGGTCAACCCCTTCGCCGGTAAGAAAGATCAGCCTGATGATTTGTTCTCCGTGGCCACACAGGCTGAGCTGGTATTCGAAAATCAACCCGATAACGCAATTTTCAGCCTGACCGGAAAAATCAAAGGGATGTTCAAAGCAAAACAGACCAGCGATGACGCGTGTTTCTCTGACGTGCAGGGCGCTATCACCATCGTGGCCGAAGAACTGCAAACCGCAGGCGAAACCACCGCGCAGCGCTTCACGGAAATGGCGCAGGAAATTACCGCGCTAAAAGGTCAGGTCACCGCCAGTGAAACGGCGCTTTCCTCCCTGCAATCCTCTCTCGACGGCACCGAAAGCTTTAAACAGCCAAAACGTCCGGTGTCTCCCGGCGGGGACGGTGCCAGCACCTTTATGACCAACTGCTGACCGGCAGCGTTAATCCTGAATTCCTGAAAAACTGAAGAGAGAAATATGCGCAAAAATACCCGTTTTAAATTCAATGCCTACCTGTCCCGCGTCGCCGAGCTCAACGGCGTTGATGTGGAAGACCTGAGCCATAAATTCAGCGTAGAGCCGTCGGTCACGCAGACCCTCATCACCACCGTGCAGGAGTCATCCGAGTTTCTGACCCGTATCAATATGGTGCCGGTGGATGAGCAGGAAGGTGAAAAAATCGGCCTTGGCGTGACGGGCTCGATTGCCAGCACGACAAACACCGACGGCGACAAAGAGCGTAAAACCGCCGATTTCCAGTCTCTGACCTCGCGTAACTACAAGTGCGAGCAGGTGAATTTCGATTTCCATATCCGTTACAACACGCTTGACCTGTGGGCGCGTTATCAGGACTTCCAGATCCGCCTGCGTGACGCTATCGCCAAGCGTCAGGCGCTCGATTACATCATGGCCGGTTTCAATGGTGTAAGCCGCGCGGCGGATTCTGACCGCAGCAAATACCCGATGTTGCAGGATGTCGCGGTGGGCTGGCTGCAAAAGATGCGTAACGAAGCGGCTGAGCGCGTGATGGATAAAATCACCGATGATGACGGCGCGGTAATCTCCGCTACCGTGCGCATCGGTAAGAACGGTGATTTCGAAAACATCGACGCGGCTGTCATGAATGCCACCGATTTTCTGCTGGACGCATGGCACTCCGAAGACCCGAATCTGGTTGTCGTGTGTGGCCGTAAAATGCTTTCCGATAAGTATTTCCCGCTGATTAACAAGTCACAGGAAAACAGCGAAAAGCTGGCCGGTGACATCATCGTCAGCCAGAAGCGCATCGGCAACCTGCCCGCGGTTCGCGTCCCGTACTTCCCGGATAATGCCCTGTTTATCACCCGTCTGGATAACCTGTCTATTTACATTATGGACAGCTCACACCGTCGCCATATCGAAGAAGTGGCGCGCCGCGACCGCATCGAAAACTACGAGTCACTGAAAATTGACTACGTGGTCGAAGACTACGGCTGCGCGGCGATGATTGAAAACATCCAGCTCGGTGATTTCACCCCTGCCGAGACCTCCCAGTTGTCAGCCCCTGTTGCTGACAGCGCAACCGAAACTAATACCGAAACCGAGGCATAAACCATGCTGAGCCCCGCACAGCGTCACATGATGCGGGTCTCTGCTGAAAAAGCCTCGTCGCAGCGGGTGAGTGATCCGCTGCGTTCGGCTCTGCCCTATGGCCAGATGCTGATGAAGCTGCGCGGAGACCGCCAGATACTAAAATTGATTTATTCCGTGGAAGACAAAGCCCGGCGCAAGCGAGACATGTTGCCATCGTATGCGCCGTGGATTGCCGGTGTGCTGGCCAGCGACGCAGGCGGTCAGGACGACATCCTGATGACCATGCTCCAGTGGTCGCTGGATGCCGGAGACATTCGCGGGTCATTTGATATGGCGCGCTATGCGCTGAAACACGGTTTAACCGTCCCCAACAACAAGCGCCCAGCGCCGTACCTGTTTGCCGAAGATGTCGCGATGGCGGCAATGCGGGCGCGCAGCGCCGGTGAGCCCGTCAGCGTTGATGACCTGCTGACCGCCATTGATATGACGCTCCCGTTTGATATGCCCGACCCGGTGCGCGCCAAGCTGCACAAAATTACCGGTCAGGTATTGCGTGATAACGGCCAGCCTGAACAGGCACTGATCCACCTGCAACGTGCGATGCAGCTCGACAGCACCGCCGGTGTGAAAAAAGACATAGAACGGCTGGAGAGAGAATTGCGGCCAGCGCCCGAACCTGTGAAGCCTAAAGCCACACCGGCTAAGCGCGGGCGTCCGGTCAAGGCCGCAAAGCCCGCAGCACCGCAGGCTAAACGTGGCCGCCCACGTAAAACCGCACTCTCCGGCAGTTAACCAAAAGCGCCCCGCGCCGGACGGCACGCAGGCTGATGCAGGTTTTTACCTCGTCTGACGCCTGCGTCCACCGTCCACCTATTTGAGGTTTGAGAAATGGACATTGTTGTGACCACCGCCCCGGCGCGCTCCGCTGTGGTTATCCCTCCTGACTTGGTTATTCCGCCTGATGCGGTGGTGAGTCCGGTTATCACCAATACCTTTTTTTTCCCTGACGTTGACCCGGAGCAGGTGAGTGAAAACATCCGGCTTGGCCACGTCGTCACGCCTGCGCGCTTTCGTCGCGCGATTAAAGCCGCGATGGCCGAGGTCAACGCTGAGCTTTATCCCTACCGTGAGGTGCAGATTGAGGCGGGTTTTAAAACGCTGGCGGAGGTGCCCGCCGAGCAGCTCGACGGTGAGAGCGTGAAGTGTTTTCACTACCTGAGCGCGGTCTGCGCGATGACCACTGCGGTGATTTATGAGCGATACCGCAGCTATGACGCCAGCGCGAAAGGCGACAAAAAAGCCGACGCGCTGGAGGTGTCAGTCGATGACCAGTGGCGGGATATGCGCTGGCACGTGTCCCGCCTGCAAGGTCAGGCGCGCGGCATGGTGAGCCAGCTCTGATGCAGGTTGTCGCACAGCAGGGCGATACGCTCGACGCCCTGTGTTATCGCCATTACGGGCGCACCGTCGGCGTGGTTGAGTCAGTGCTTGCCGCTAATCTCGGGCTGGCTGAGCTGGGTGAAATTCTACCGCATGGCACCGTGGTGATTTTACCCACCGTTGACGCCTCGCCAACTTCTGAAACCGTCCAGCTATGGGACTGACAATGGAAAAAATCACATCAGGTTTTGCGTACTGCTTAGCGGCATTACTGGCTTTCATCGGTGCCCTGACGCCGCAGGATTTCGCCTTTTTGGTCGGTGCAGCGGTGGCGGTGGGGACGTTCTTTGTTAACTGGTATTACCGCCGCAAAAGTTACAAATTGCTGGAGCGTAACGGCCTGAGCCGGAGGGTTTTCGATGAGCTCAATCGTTAAACGTTGCAGTGTGGCCGCGGTGCTGGTCTTGGCGGCACTGATGCCCAATTACTCCTTTGTCAAAACCTCTGATGAGGGGCTGGCACTGATTGCTGACCTTGAGGACTGTCGCCTGAGTCCGTATCAGTGCAGCGCAGGCGTATGGACATCGGGCATCGGCCACACTGCGGGGGTTAAACCAGCGAATACCATCACCGAACATGACGCCGCCCGCAACCTGATAACCGACATCATCATGACCGAGCGCGCGGTGGATAAGTGTATGCCGGTGGCCATGCCGCAGCCGGTGTATGACGCGGTGGTCAGTCTGGCGTTTAACGTCGGCACCGGCGCAGCCTGTGGCTCTACGCTGGCGACGTTTATCCGGCGTGGGGAGTGGGTAAAAGCCTGCCAGCAGCTCCCGCGTTGGGTGTATGTCAACGGCGTGAAAAATAAGGGACTGGAGAACCGGCGCGCGCGTGAGCTCAAACATTGCCTCAAGGGGGCATCATGAAATTTATCTTGGGTGCGTTACTGCTCGCGCTGATGGTGTCCCTTGCCGGGTGGCGATGGGCAAACCACAAAGTCACAACCGCAAACCGCAATATTGTACAGATGCAGGCGGCGCTTGCGGCTGACGCCGTGGCCATCAGTGAACTGCAAGCCAGTGGTCAGCGTAACGAGCGCGCGCAGGTTGTGCTGCGTCAGCAAATCACCGCAGCGGGTCAGCTTGCCAGCCGCCGCAATCAGACCATCACGAGGTTACTTAATGAGAATGAAGCTCTGCGCCGCTGGTATCAGTCTGCTCTGCCTGACGACGTTGTCAGGCTGCACACGCGCCCCGAATTTACCAACCCCGGCGATTATTTACGTTGGCTGTCCGAAAGTCAGCAGTTGCCCGATACCGGAAAGTCACCCGAAAACCAACGGTGATTTAAGCGAAGACATTCGCCAACTGGAGAGCGCGCTGGTGAGCTGTGCGCTGCAAATCGAAGCCGTTAAACAGTGTCAGGAGTTACACGATGTTGAAACCCGCCAGCCTGAGAAAAGCGCTCTTTAAATCCGTGCCGTTACTGCGTGATAACCCGGACATGCTGCGGCTGTTTGTGGACGGCGGCGTAATTAACGCCACGCTGGCCGCGTCGCTTTCGCATGAGAACCGCTACACGCTGGACATCGTGGTGACGGATTACACCGGCGATATCAACATGCTGATTGTGCCGGTCAATGTGTGGTTGCGTGAGCATCAGCCGGACATCATGACCACGGACGAAGGCCGAAAAAACGGCTTCACCTACGTGGCGGATATCAATAGCGATGATTCCAGCGATGTGCGCATGAGCCTGCGACTGACGGAGCGCACCATTGTGAAAGAAGATGGCCGCAGGCTGAACGTCACGCCACTGGATGAGCCACCGTTACCGGAGCCTGTTGCCCGGCCAATGGAGCTTTATTTGCAGGGTGAATTGGTGAGTAAATGGGATGAATGAGCTTAAACCTTTTGACGATAAGTTATCCGGGCTGCTGGCCAGCCTGTCACCGGCTGGCCGTCGCAAGATGGCCGCTGAAATAGCCAAAAAGTTGCGAGCCAACCAACAGCAACGCATTAAGCAGCAAAAAGCCCCGGATGGAACGCCATACGCAGCACGAAAGCGTCAGCCAATCCGGGGAAAAAAGGGCAGGGTAAAGCGTGAGATGTTTGCTAAGCTGCGTACAACTCGCTACCTCAAAGCGAATGGCTCACCTGATGCGGCGGTGGTTGAGTTTGCCGGAAGAGTGCAGAGAATTGCTCGGATCCATCAGGAAGGGTTACGGGATAAACCGAACCGTCACACTAAACCTGTGCAGTACGAAGCCCGCTCTTTGTTGGGCTTCAGTACCGGTGACCGTCAACTTATTGAAACCACTATTCTATTTCTTATGAGTTAAATATGAGATATCTGAATCTAAAGAAATACTAATTTTTACTGAGTTCTTTAAGGTCGCAAACAATGTTATTAAGTTTACGAAAGTTTCGAACTCCAATAAGTAGGACGCAACCCAATATGAAGAAGGTTGTAATGAACGTGATAGCTATCTTTAGATCTCTTCCCTCTTTAGATATGTAGTACTTTAACTCTTCTTTTAGATCGGTATCAGAGGTTGTTAAATAACTACAAGCATTTTTTATGTTTTGTGGTTCATTTTCTTTTAATGACAAACATGCCTTTTTGTTGTAGGAGTGTTTATTCCCTGTGTCAATAATGTTATATGTTGATATCAATAATTTTGGCGTGTTTGCATCTGAATAGGAAGCGTAGCCATACTTAAAACTAGAAAGTGAGTGCAGCATCACGAAACTAAAAATAATAAAAACAGAGGCTATTAGCGAAGTGAAAACAGTATCCACACGAAGTGCGCGTTTAACTCCAACTTCGCCAAAATAGCCTGAAAACCATAACAACTTTCGTTTTATTATTTTATCCTTTAATGCATTGTTTACTATAAGAGCATCATCAAGGGAGCTCACATTAATTCCATGTATTAATTTGAATAAATGGAGGTTGTATAGGTCGTCGTCATATTTTTTAAATCTCGCGTCAGTAAAATTCAATCTGAATATTTTAGTGAATATTCGAATAAAAAAAGATAGATCCGGAACTCTCATCCAAATAATCCATATTACTGCTAAAAATAGTAATATCTTAATGTATTGTGGTATGAAGTCGATATTAAAAAACGCCATGTTCAGCTCCTTTGAATTTAAGGTTCTTATTTCATTCTGGTCTTGTGTGTGTTTTTTATGCTAGCACATAATAT
>NZ_JAFMOZ010000068.1:0-11416 GCF_019049615.1 Rahnella sp. BCC 1045
CAGCATATCCGTGCCGACTTTCTCAGGAAGAAAACCTGATTACTGACTCGCTTATTGCGCGAAACACCGGGCGCCGCTGGCCAGTTCCTGCTCAATCTTAAAGGAATCAAAGGGCTCACTAAATTAGAATGATTATCATTCCATCACATGGGGCTGTAGTAGTAAACGTCAGGCAATGAAGTGGAAAAAAGAGAAGCCCGGCGGAGTAAAAACCGGGATTTCATTTTTTATATCCCTCTGAAATTGAATATATTATTTTCGTAATCTGTTCTGCAAAACTCGCCCGGAATAGCCCTGATATCCCGACACACCTTCGTAGCGTTGACTACTACAGTTACGTACTTCATCATGATTCTTAAAGGATAATGATAATTCTTCTCATGCATCATTGAGAAGAGTTATGCATGATCGCGCAAGTTTTAAAGACTCAGCCAGAAGGAATAACAGATTGAACCCGGACAGCCCCCTGCCCGCTCCAGCGCAGTACCCCTCTGAAAAGAAAAGCGTTATCAGGATTACCGCAAAGCCAGAACTTGTGCCGTTGGTTGAAAAAATCATTGCGGCATTCCGTCGCGTTCACCCTGATATTCCGGTCGCCGCCACTTTTTGCCATGACGATGCCGCGTTTGCCTTTCTGATTAACCGACGTTCCACGATGGCGCTGATTGAAAGAGAAATTACGCCCACGGAATCCGTGCCGTATAAAAAGCAGCGCGGCTCGGCACCGTTTTCTGTGAAGCTGGCGGTCAGTCCGGCAACGCCAGCCGTGTACGTGCATCACAGTAATCCGCTGACTGAAATTTCGGTGACGCAACTTTCACAGATTTTCACGCGCGGAAATGCACAGGGTGATTTTTCGAACTGGGGACAACTCCTTTCGTCTTCTCACGATGCCAGTATTCTGCCGCTGAGCCTGCCGGAAGACAGCGCCCTTCAGGTGTTTTTACAAAAGCATTTATTTGCCGGACGTGAGCTGACTGCGCGGACTGAATATGTGCTGGATTCGGCCACGCTTCTGGCGCGGCTTGAGAATATGCCAGACGGCATTGGCATTGCTGACTCCGCCGGAGAACATCCGCTATTACGTAAAATGACGCTGACGGGCCAGGCGCGCGACCCGCTTACCCGTTTTCTGTCTCTTTATCTGCCCGCCGGTGAAGGCCACGACGCACATAGACTGGCCGGTTTCCTGCTCTCCGATGACGGTCAGACAGTAATCGCAGAGACAACCTGTCTGCCTCTGGAACCTGCTGAGCTCGCTCAGCAGCGTGCAATATTCGCGGTGCATTCATGAATTCAAACACAGTAAATCTCCCGCTGCCGATTGTCGGAAATGACGGCATGGCCTCTCTGATCCTTCCGTGGTGCGCACTTTTCCGCGAAGCGAATCCGGAAATTTCTTTCGACTGCACGCTGGAAGGCTCGTCAACGGCGATTATGGCACTGGCGGCGGATGCCAGCTGGCTGGCACCGATGTCGCGCGCGCCGTGGCCTCATGAACTGGCGGCTTTTGAGCGCGTAAAAGGTTACCGGCCGACGGAAATCCATGTCGGATATACCGGCCACGGACCGCGACCGGAAGCCAAAAGTCCGCCTGCGATTTATGTTCACCGTGATAACCCTTTGGCGGGACTGACGATGGCGCAGCTGGCCTCGGTTTTCTCTTCAGGGCAAAGCTGCGGAGATATCACTAACTGGCAGCAACTAGGGCTCGAAGGCAAATGGCATAAACGGCGCATTCATCTTTATGGCCTGCGAGATAACGGGAAATACGCCACCGCATTCCGGTATGCGCATCTGGCCGGGCGCCATTATCCTGCCCATTATGAAGGCCTCGCCGATCGCCGCGCCGTGATTGAAGCCGTGGCGCAAGACCCGTTCGGGGCGGGCTGTCTGGGCTGGTGTAACGCGGCACTGTTCTCTGACGACGTGCGTATTTTGCCGCTGGCCTCAGAAGCAAACACCGCATTTTATTCGCCGGATTTAGTCAATGTGGCGCAGGGGAACTATCCGCTTTCAAGCTATGTTTCGCTCTGCTTTGACCTGCCGCCGGGAGCCACGCTGGATCCGCTGGTTAAAGCCTGGCTGGAAATGACGCTGTCTGATGAAGGGCAAACTATTGTGGCTGATCAGACCCACAGCCCGGAAGGATACGTGCCGCTGGAACCGTCGATGCTGGCTTATCAGCGGCAAAGACTGGCAAACCTGTAAGTCGCTCCCGAAGTACACTGTAAAAAAATGGCAGCAATGTGAATGAACAGGCGTAACTGTGAAAAACCCGAAAACTAAACCCAACCGCTCCGGCCCGGATCTCTACGGCGAACGTTTCCGCCTGCGTAAAAACCAGTTATCGCCACGCTTGTTTGCTGTTGCGCAGTATATTCATACTCACCGTGGCGCAGTGCTGGATAAAACCGCCATGGAAATCGCAGCGGATACCCAAAGCTCAGATGCTACGGTCGTGCGTGCCATTCAGGCGCTGGGATTTTCCGGCCTGCGCGACCTGAAAAATGTGCTGGCCAGTTATCTCGGGGAGACGCTGACGTCGTCGGCAAAAATGGCAACTACGGTGAATTCCCTGACTCCGGATACCAATTCCAGCATTGATTTCGTGCTCGACGGCTATCTTTATACCTGCCAGATGCTGTCGGAGGAGAAGAACCGGCTGGCACTTTCGCGTGCCAACGCGTTGTTGAAAACCGCCGACCGGATAGCCATTTTTGGCATCGGAGCTTCCTCTCTGCTGGCGGAATATACCGCCCGTCTGTTCAACCGTAACGGGACGCCCGCGTATGTGCTTAACCGTACCGGCGCGTCGCTGAGTGAGCAACTGATCGGCATGCGTCCGGGCGATGTGCTGATTATGATGGCGCAACGAAGCGCCCATCGGGAAGGTGTCACAACGCTGGCAGAAGCCAAACGCCTGGGGATTTCAACTATTTTACTGACCGGCTCGGCCGAATCCGTTTTTATCAAAGAAGCGGACTGCGTGGTGTTTATTCCTCGCAGCGCTGATGCGGAAAAAATCCCCGTCCACGGCACGCCTGTCATTTGCCTCGAAATTCTGGTGCTGGCGCTGGCCGCCTCTTCACCAAAAGTCCCGCTTCAGACCATGAACCGGCTTTATGAGCTGAGTAATTCCATGACCAAGCCCCGCAAAAATCCGCGCGGATATTAAGACGCAGAAACCCCGTCCGGGACAACCGGACAGGATCGCGCTCATTTCTGATCCCCAAAATCACATCTGATATTGAGCGTCGGTCACTTTTTCCAGCCACTCCACCGGGCTGCCGTTAAGAGATTCGGCAATTGCAATGTGAGTCATGGCATTTTCCGGCGTAGCGCCGTGCCAGTGTTTAACCCCTTCAGGGATCCACACGATATCGCCGACATTCATTTCACGAATTTCACCGCCCTCTTCCTGCAACCAGCCACGGCCGTGAGTGATGATCAGCGTCTGGCCCAGCGGATGCGTGTGCCATGCGGTGCGCGCGCCCGGTTCAAACGTCACGGTTGCACCCCCGACGCGCGCAGATTCAGTACCGCTGAATGGCGTATCGATGCGCACCTTGCCGGTAAAATAGCTTTCCGGGCCATTCTGTGAAGGAACAGAACCGCTTTTGGTAATTCTCATTTTGTCAGACATTTTACTCTCCGTTTTCTCGTTCTGATAAAAGGTACAGACATTCCGTTTAAACGACTAGATGACAAAATATGAAAGGAGCTATGAGCGGGATTCATAAATAAAACACAAAGCACGGCAGCTTCAATATTAGAAAAATTGATAATTTATTGATTTTTATTAGAATTTCATTCATCCTTTGCGAACTTTAAGAAATATTGTATTTTTCGCATTTGCGGCCCGCCTGGAGCGGGCTTTTTTATGTTTTTAACACTGAAATTTGACTTAGGAATTTATTTAACACAATTAATCTACCCGACGAACCGCCCGGCACGGATTACCACAGGCAACAACGCCCTTTGGAATAGAACGAGTCACTACGCTGCCAGCACCAATTGTACTTCCCGCTCCGATGGTGACGCCTGGCAGAACGATGCACCCTCCGCCAATCCAGACATCATCACCGATTGTGACCGGTTGCGCGCTCCCGATATGTTCCCTGCGTAAATCACAATCCAGCGGATGTTGAGCGGTATAAATTTGCACATCTGGCCCGATAAAAACGTTATTCCCAATACACACCGGCGCGCAATCGAGCAGGACAAAATTGAAATTGATGAAAACGTTGTCCCCAAACGTTGTGTTAATACCGTAATCGATACGCATGCCTTTTTCAAAATGCACGTTGTGCCCAACCTGACCGAATATTTTTCTGATCAGGCTGTCTTTCTCAGCCACCTGACGCGCACCCAGTGCATTAAACTCGTCCACTTTGTCCCGGGTTTGGTAGCGGATTTCAATAAGTTCTTCATCATTAATCGGATAATCCAGACCGTTAACCATGCTTGTCAGCGCAGACATAATCTTCTCCCTGTTCAAAAATTTTTCAACCGGCTTACTGCCCGATATCCCGCAGTTTTTTCCCTGCCATCAGATTTCTTTCAATCTGTTCAAGCGTTACGTTTTTCGTTTCAGGAATAAGAATAAAAGTAATCACAACAAAAGCGAGATTCAGTGCGGTGTACAGCCAGAATGTTTCTGCGGCGCCAATATTGTCCATCAGCGTCAGGAAAGTCGCACCGATAATCATGTTGGAAATCCAGTTGGTGGTCGTTGAGCAGGTGATCCCAAAGTCGCGGCTTTTGAGGGGCTGAATTTCAGAACACAGGATCCACACCACCGGCGCAGCGCTCATGGCATACCCGGCGATACACATCATCGTCATCCCCACCGACAACCAGGAAAGCCCGGCTCCCGCCGTTCCGTGATTAAACTGCTGAAGGCAATATCCCAACACCAGCGTCCCGAGCGCTATCACGCTGAAACCTATTTTCAGCGCAGGTTTACGCCCCGCGTTATCAACCATGCCGATAGCAATGAAAGTCGCCAGCACAAACGTCAGGCCGACAATAATCGTGGCAATCATCTGTTCCTGTGTGCTGGTAAATCCTGCCAGATTAAAAATTTTCGGCGCGTAATACATGATGATATTCATGCCGGTAAATTGCTGCATGGCCTGCAATAACATGCCGAGATACACCGCCCGACGCACATTGCTGTTGGTTTTAAATAAATTCCACCCGCCCTGTTTTAACTTCAAACTTTCACGAATTTCATTCAGTTCCTGACGGGCCTTTTCAGAGGTATCGCGCAGCATCCGCAGCACACGTTCCGCTTCAATATGTTGTCCTTTCGCCGCCAGCCAGCGCGGGCTGTTGGGTAAAAAGCAGACCGCGAGCATCAGAACTAATGCAGGGATCGCCAGAACCCCCAGCATGGCGCGCCAGTCGCCGCTTGCGCTGAACGCCGTATCAGACAAAAAGGCCAGCAAAATACCGAAAGTCACCATCAGCTGATACATCGCGATCATTTTGCCGCGGATAGTTTCTGACGCCATTTCAGAGAGATACAGAGGCGCAGTATAAGAGGCGATGCCAACTGCAAATCCGAGGATCAGACGAGAAACCATCAGAATTTCAACACCTGAAGCAAACGCTGAGCCAAGCGAACCGAGAACAAACAATAATGCTGCGGCCATCAGGCTGTATTTGCGCCCCAGCCGGAAAGAGAGCCAGCCATTGGCAAGCGCCCCGAATGCCGCGCCGAGCATCATAATGCTGACGACCCATTCCTGCTGCCGGCTGGTAAGGACGAAATGGTCAGTAATAAAGGGAAGCGCACCCGAAATCACACCGATATCAAGGCCGAACAACAGCCCGGCCATCGCCGCCGCGAAAGACACAAAGAGGTTCATCACTTTGGTATTTTTTAGTGGATTTTCAGTCAGTTTTGCTACATCAGATGACGACATTTTTTTTCTCCGGATAGAAGGAAACACAGCGACGGACATCAGAAAAAAATAAATCCGGTCTTCACGATAAGCACAACGCCCCCCGGCAGTGAGAGCAGGACGGGTACATATATAAACAATCGTGCTGCGCCGGATTTTTTGTGATCAAGATCACCAGCCCGCAGCAATCACATTAAATAAACGTGTCAGCCGAGCCCTCACGATTTGCGAGACACTTTCCAAATCTGAATTAAAAACACTGTAAATACATACAGCTTGTTTCTTTATTTCTCGGTCAGGAATAGAGTCAACCCGGTAAAGGCGGCCCGGAAAGCTGCTTCAATTTTACTGACTCGGGATAAACATCATGATGAATTTCGAAAGCGGCACAGCATTTCAGCAAAACTCAGTCACCGTTTTTCGCTCACTGGTTGCCGGGCTGGATCTGGGGAATTTTAACGAGGGGCAGCTTTACGACCTGAGCGCACTGGCGTCAGAATCCGCCGAAGGTTTATGCCAAGGCTTACTGTGCCTGAGTGAAGGGCTGGAGAACGGAGAATTGTTGCCGCCCGAAGGCATTTTGCAGGTCAGCGCCTACCTGAAAGCCTCAGCGCATATCTTGCCGGTCCTGTTTGAGTTGTCGGAAAAAGCCAGCGATAAGCTGGGGAAAGTGAAGAAAAAGATAACTTACCCGATGATGTGACCATCACTAGCAGGCGTGCCGGGTTACGGGATTAATTGCTGCATAAAATATTCAAAGAAAGATGAAACCACGGTAGCGGCGGGCCTTATGGGTAAACGGAGTAAATGCATGGGTCTCGATACCGGCGCGTAATCGGGTAATACGCGGTTCAGCCGTCCGGCCTCTATATCATCTTGCAGCGTGACGCAGGAATGCATAACTACGCCCAGACCAGATAACGCGGCCTGACGGATAGCTTCACCGGAATCCACGGTAAGGCGCGGGACGATATCTACATCAATCTGACCGTCCGGCCCCAGGAGTTGCCAGCGATGAGCGGAGCGCCACTGGCTGAAACTGACACAATGGTGGCGGGCTAAATCAGCGGGCGTTGCCGGTGTTCCGTGAGTCTCCAGATACGACGGTGAGGCTGCAAGCACCATCTCATAAGGCGGTAAAGGAACGGCGACATATCCTTCGTCCTGAAGATTACCAATGCGTATCGCTATCTGAAAACGCTCTTCAATCATATCCACGCGCCGGTCGCTCAGAACCAGATCGGCGTTGACGGCGGGATAGCGTTGCAGAAATTTCGACAATATTGGCGTGAGGATACGCTGACCAAACGCAACCGGCGCGCTGATACGCAGCATGCCCGTCACCTGTTCGTTAAGATGACGCGCCAGAGAATCGGCATCTTCAATCGTTGCGAGGATCTGCACTCCGTAAAGATAAAAACGGTGCCCTGCTTCCGTCAGCCCCTGACGCCGGGTGGTCCGGTTAATCAACACGCAGCCCGTGCGAGTCTCCAGCATCTGGATGTGCTTACCGACCATAGCAGGCGTGATACCCAGCTTATCGGCGGCGGCCGTAAAACTTCCGGATTCTGTCGCGGTGATGAATGATTCGACACACTTCAGGTAATCCATTGCTCTGCTCCGTGAGGATAAAATGAAGCATTATAAATTTTTATTATCGAATAAATAAAGCAGAGCGCTGTTTATCTCCTGCGACCGCTTCACGATAATCGCCGCAATATTCACAAAGATTAAGTTAAGGAAAGGCAATGAAAGCACTGGTTTTTGAAAATCCGGGTTCGGCCGATGTATTGCATATGCATGAGGCGGCCGATCCTGTTCCGTCTTCAGGAGAATTACTGGTTGCGGTCACCGCAGCCGGGCTAAATTTTGCTGACATTTACCGCCGTCAGGGCCGTTATCCGCTGGCAGGAACCTCGCCGTATATCGCAGGTTATGAAGGGGCTGGCCGGGTCATTGCTGTTGGTGAAAATGTGACCGGCTGGAAAACTGGCGATCGCGTTGGTTTTGCCGATGTCCCGCTGGCGCACGCCAGCCATATCCGGGTGCCGGTCGACCACGCAATCCGCTTACCGGAATGGCTGTCTGAAACTGATGCCGCCGCTGTTTTGCTGCAAGGCCTGACTGCCGATTATCTGCTTCACGATGTGCTGCCTTTACGTGCCGGAATGCACGTCGCAGTACTGGCTGCCGCGGGTGGCGTCGGGCGTTTATTGCTTCAGATGCTAAAACATCAGGACATCCACGCCTTTGCTGTTGCATCGAGCCTGGAAAAGCAGAAATCTTGTCTGGAGCTTGGCGCTGATGCTGCTGCAAATTATGACACCTGGCCTGAGCAGGTACGTGTGTGGCAGAGCGCAGGTTGCGATGTGGTATTCGACTCCGTGGGAACAACGCTAACCCAAAGTCTGGATTCCCTAAAAGACGGCGGCCGTGTAGTGCTGTTCGGTATGTCCGGCGGAGCGCTTGCTGAATTCGACCCAACCCGCCTCCAGCTCAATTCTCACGGCATTCTGGGCGCCGATCTCTGGACGTACCTGACCTCCGCCAAAGAGCGCCAGTACCGCGCAGACCGGCTTTTTGCCCTGATTAAAGAAGGCAGCGTAGTTCTTCCGCCAGTTACTCAGTTTGCATTATCATCCGGCGCAGATGCACACCGACTGCTGGAAACCCGAAGCTTCAGCGGTAAGATTGTGTTGGTGCCATAGGGGAAATTGTTTAGCGGATTTTTGAACCCTGCAGGATTCGAATACAACCGTTATAACCCTTGTTATTACAGTATTTTTCTCTGTTCGAAAATTGACCCTGCCCCAAAATCCTGCTCCATTCAGAAACAGAATTCCGGCATGATAATGACTCCCCTGAACGGAGGATGTGCCAATGAAAAAGTCACGATTCACCGAAGAGCAGATTGTTTTTGCCCTGAAGCAGGCCGAACTGGAGACGTCCGTGCCGGATGTCTGCCGTAAGCTGGGTATCTCTGATGCCACTTTTTACACGTAGCGCAAGAAGTACGGCGGAATTTCCCCTTCTGAACCCAAACATATGCGGCAGCTGGAAGAGGAAAATCTGCGGCTGAAGAGGCTGGTTGCAGACCTTAGCCTCGATAAGGCCATGATGCAGGACGTGCTGGCAAAAAAGAGCTGACGCTGGCACGTCTGCGCGAATGGGTCAGGGATTTACAGACCCGATACGGTGCCAGCGAAAGACAAATCTGTTTTGCGCTGCGACTCAGCCGCAGACCGTTCAGGTATCGTTCCGTTGCTGCCGATGACAGTGCGCTGTGCCTGCGCATCCGCGAGATCACCGAAACCGCATTACGGTTACCGCCGGGTACACGTGATGTTCAGGCGGGAAGGCTGGCGCGATAATCACAAAAGAATCTACCGCCTCTACTGTGAGCAGGGTCTGTATCCGAATCACGTCTGGGGCTTGGATTTTGTCTCTGATGCATTGTTTGGCGGGCGACGACTGCGCCTGCTGATGGTTATCGACCTGTACACCCGCGAATGCCTGGGGATCTGCGTGGGGCAGAATTTGCGTTCAAAAGAAGTGGCAGAAATGCTGAATAGCATAGCGCTCAGACGTCCTTTACCTCAGTTGCTGAAAACCGATAATGGTTATGAATTTGCAGGGAAAATGCTGAATAGATGGGTGTACGAAAGAGGCATCAGAATCGACTTCTCACGCCCGGGGACACCGACGGACAATGCGACGGTGGAGTCATTCAACGGCAGGTTAAGGCAGGAATGTCTGAACGAGAACTGGTTTATTTCTCTGGAGGATGCACGGTGCAAAATCGAGGCCTGGCGCATACACTATAACCAGAGGCGTCCCCATTCTGCGCTAGGCTGGATGACCCTGTCAGAATTTGCTGAGAAGTCTGCCGGTTGCCAGAATACATAACCAACATGAGGCCGGTTATTCCTGATAATGACTGGATCATATTCGGGGTCAGGGTCAGGTACCGGCGGGGGCGATAACGTTAATCTGGTAGACTCCGCGAAACACTTTGGCCTGCCGACTGAGGTCGATAGCAGTCGTCGTTGCGGGCATGACGTGGGATTCCAGATAGATTCCATCTGGAGGATTAAACCCGATATTGTCAAAAGCAACCGGCAGCCTCCGCGCTTCTGTCCACTCACCGAGTCGCGCCTCAAGCAGCTGAGTTTTAACCTGTTGGCTCACGGTCTCACCTCCTGCACTGATTCAGTAAAGAAACGCTGAAACTCTTCAGCGGTGATGCGCACAATGCCACCGGGTGCCTGTTTGGAATGGCCGAACTCCAGCAGATATGCATAAGGCTCGTTGTTGCAGAAGTAGATGGATTTGGTACCAACCTTAAACTATGACGCCTGCAAAGTGGTACGTGAGCAGATTGGCAACCATCAAAAATGGGTATTTGTTCACACCACCGCGAGCAAGCGTTCTGACGGGTCAGTTACCGCGGCAGTTAGAGAAATGCGTGCCGATACGAATACGGCATGGCGTTTGGCGCTGAAACGCGCCGGGATCGAAAACTTCCGCTTTCACCACCTGAGACATACTTGGGTAAGCTGGCTGATTCAGGCCGGGGTCCCGTTGTCAGTTCTTCAGGAAATGGGCAGCTGGGAGTCGATCAAGATGGTAGGGCAGTACGCGCATCTGGCGCCGAATCATTTAACGGAGCACGCGAAGCAGATAGACGATATAATCAGCTGTTTTAACTGGACTATCCTGCATTCACAAGTGGCACACAGGAAAGTAATGACATATCAGTGACACTCTTGCGGCACTGTAGGTGCGTCACTAATTTGTCACCCTCGCAGAAAGAAATCATCCGGGTCATCATGGAGCCCGCCCAACTGCGGCTCGTTACTCCGCAGTGACATCAGATACTCTGTCCTCTCACTGGCTCCTCCAAAGTAAACCCAAACCAATCGTCATATGCCTGACCCAGCCAGAAGCCGACGCCGCGCTTCTTTAGCCGCTGGAAGAACACGTATGTACCCGACTCTATCCAGTCGCGAGTTTCGCCTCGGTAAACAATGTCAAAACCCAAATCCTTCTTCGCCATAAGCACCCCAACAAAACTGTTCATACATACAGTATGTATCATGATGTTTTTGGATTGTGAAGTCTGCCATGAGAGAAAAATCTTAGTAAGCTGATCTTTAAACAGAAGATTCTAAATTTTGATCCGTGTAAAGAAATCAATAGGTATTGAAGGTGTAAATATAACGTAATCATTATCTTAAATTATCTTAACGCTTGTTATCATAATAATTTTAACTACTATTACCCTTCAACTTACGGTAATGATTCAAGCGGGTTCAGAGTGTCTACTAATAAATTGTTGGTTAAGTATATGATTGTTGGACTTTTGAACACCGGGGTAACTGGAGTTATCATATTCTCCCTCATGTACGCAAAATTAAATTTGTATACTGCAAATGCTATTGGATACATTGTCGGGATTATATTTAGTTTTATTCTGAATAGTTTATTTACGTTTAAATCAAGAC
>NZ_JAFMOZ010000067.1:0-11266 GCF_019049615.1 Rahnella sp. BCC 1045
TTTTTACGGCTATAGCAAACGCAGCAGTTTCGCCGGATTCCCCGCATACACGCCTTTCTCTGTGATATCTTTCGTCACCACGCTGCCCGCACCGATGACCGCGCCGTCACAAAGGGTCACCGCCAGAATGGTCGCGCCGCTGCCAATCGAAACGTGGTTGCCGACTACAATTCTGGCCCATGAATCACGATCCGGACCGGGTTTCCCATCACGGAACATATCGTTAGCAAACATCACGCCGTGGCCGATAAAACATTCTTCGCCGACGGTTACGTACTCGCAGACAAAACTGTGTGACTGGATTTTAGTACCACGTCCTATGACGGTGTTCGCCTGGATTTCGACAAAAGGGCCGATAAAAACCGCATCACCCAGCGTGCAGCCATAGACGTTGGCCGGTTCGATGATCACGACGTCGTTGCCGGTAATTACATTTTTGATCTGTGCGGTGTGAGATGTGTAGGGCATCCGGTGCTCCTTTAAATGAACATAATAATTCCACTCAATATTTCAGGCAAAATGCCGATGTCTTTTTAGTCTTTTGAAACAGACAATAATTTATACTTTATTGCGGAGTTCGTTTTGTAAGAAACGAATATCACTGAACTCATAAACTTCAGGGAAAATGTGAAATGACAGACACGGATGTAAAAATTGTAGAAGAAAATACGGTGCCTAAGGCGATCAATCGCCTGATCAAGAATGGCTGGACGGGCGCAGTGGCTTCGGCACTGATTACCGTTGCGCTGGATGTCTATTTCTGGACAAGCGGCGTCAGAAACCTGCTCGTTTATTTCAACCTTATTTATGTGTTTGTAACCTGTGGTCTGGCATACGGTATTTACCGGCGCAGCCGGGTTTGTGCGGTGCTGATGCTCTTGCTGTTTGTGCTGGACAAAGTCTATGCGCCCGTTACATACAGCAGCGGTAATATCGTATTCTTCGTCATGTTTATGATGTTTTTTTCCGGCGGGGTTGTGGGCACTTTCTGGTATCACTCAAAAGCACGTTCGCAGGATGTCAGCAGCACAAAAGTGCTGCTCCTGACGGCGCTGTGTGCTGCCGTTTGCATAGGATTCGTGGCTGGCGTGAAATACCTGATGACCGATTCCCCGCAGAAAGCCTGGCATGAATTCCATCAGCAACTCGATACAGCCAGGGCGAAAGGCAGCTTCCCGGTCAGATTGGATTATTACACCGTCCTGCAAAACGCCGAGCTCAATGACAAAACCCTCATTTATACCTACACCATCGAAAACACCCGCCTTGCCGATATCACCGATGCTCAACTTGAAACTCAGAGCCGGACTAATTTCACGGGGGCGTATTGTGCGGGCAATATGGTGAAGAAATACGGTTTGCAGGTTGAGTACGTGTATACGCAAGGGTTGACTGAAAAATCATATTCATACAATAAAAATGATTGCATGAATTAAGGCATTGCCGGACAAAGTTTTCGCTATGTCCGGCACCCCGTCACCTGCGGGTAGTTACGGCAAACCAGGATGAGTTTATTTTCAGGTTCGAAGCCTTTATCCAGCATACATTGCTGAATCTGTGCGGCCTTCAGGACCGTCGGAAGAAAAGACACTGAGCCCAGCGGTTCCGGATAGCCACACTCATACATCGTGTCTGACGCGAGCTTATCGTTCTCAACAGCATGGGAAAAATGCAGCGAAGCCCCGGCTTTACGCCACCGAATGAACTGGGATTCATCTGCGCCCGAATCCGGTTTGATGGAGTAGAAACCCATCAGCAACAAAAGGCGGCGCTTCGATTTGCTTCTGGCTCACCGGGTAAACCTGCTGTTTAGCCACGCAGGCGGGCGTGTTTTTGTTCACATTACAAATATGAAAATCACGCTTAAACGTGAATTCCTTTCCTTCCATGCAGTGGTAGTAAAGAACCGTTTCGTTATCGGTAAAATCCGGTTCAGGCACCGGGAGCGGCACGCCGCATTGCCCTATCGCGACGCGTGTTTCATCGATTGAAGTATGAGGGCGCTACCATTGCGTTAAATCCGGAGGCACCGGGCAGCCGTGATATAAAAAGGCTCGGTCTGCTTCTATGCGAACAGGAATTTAATCGTCGATCCTACAAGATATAAAGCGAATGCGATCTGCAATACCCGGAATAAGCGCCTAACATAGCGCCATTGGTTACGTTCTCTGGCGTTGGCTTTAGCGATTGAAACATCGGGGTTTTCTCTTTTTTTCCTTCTTTTCTGTAGCTCAGCATAGCCCCAATAGATAAGAAGAAGAACAACCAATATTTTCATAAGGACTGAGCTTTCTATATTGAAATGTGCTTCCCAATGCCAGTTTGTATTGCTCATTCCTTCTCATCTCTTCGGTTGACTTCGGGGTTTATAACAAGTAATGGCCTTGATATCCATGCTTATGGAAAGGTTATGATGCATTCAGGCAGAGACTCCGGGTTAAGCAATTTGCTTGCTCAACCCGGACGGCGTTCTTTTCAGGCGGGGTTATTTAGCCAGCAGTTCTTTGCGGACGATTTCTGCGCCTGCGCTTAACGCATCGAGCTTGCCTCGTGCAACGCCACGCGGTAACGGGATCATGCCGCAGTTGGTGCAAGGGTAGAGCTTATCGGCGTCGACGAACTGCAATGCTTTGCGCAGCGTCGCGGCGACTTCCTCAGGCGTTTCAATGCTATTGGTTGCGACATCAATCGCACCAACCATCACCTTTTTACCGCGAATGAGTTCCAAAAGTTCGATGGGAACATGCGAGTTATGGCATTCCAGTGAAATAATATCGATATTTGATTTCTGCAGTTTCGGGAAAATCTTTTCGTATTGTCGCCAGTCTGTTCCCAGCGTTTTTTTCCAATCCGTATTGGCTTTGATGCCGTAGCCGTAGCAAATATGCACCGCCGTCTCACATTTCAGCCCTTCAATGGCTCTTTCTAACGTGGCAATGCCCCAGTCATTCACTTCATCAAAGAACACATTAAAAGCGGGTTCATCGAACTGGATAATATCGACGCCAACCGCCTCTAATTCTTTCGCTTCTTCATTGAGAATTTTAGCGAATTCCCAGGCCAGTTTTTCGCGGCTTTTATAGTGGTTATCATAAAGCGTGTCGATCATCGTCATAGGGCCTGGCAGGGCCCATTTGATCGGCTTGTCGGTTTGCTGACGCAAAAACTTGGCATCTTCAACAAACACCGATTTCTGGCGGCTAACCGGGCCCACGACGGTCGGCACGCTCGCATCATAGCGATCACGAATTTTAACGATCTCACGTTTCTCGAAATCAACGCCGTTAAGATGCTCAATAAACGTGGTGACAAAATGCTGACGCGTTTGCTCGCCATCACTGACAATATCAATCCCTGCCTGCTGTTGATCTTCCAGACAAAGACGCAGGGCATCTTGTTTACCGTCGATTAATTCCT
The DNA here is from genome assembly GCF_019049615.1 of Rahnella sp. BCC 1045. NCBI lineage: Bacteria > Pseudomonadati > Pseudomonadota > Gammaproteobacteria > Enterobacterales > Yersiniaceae > Rahnella > Rahnella sp. BCC 1045. The sequence continues at coordinate 3,418 of NZ_JAFMOZ010000067.1, forward strand.
GATCTTGCAATTTCCAGGGTGACCAAAGGACCTCAGGTTGTGCCAGCCAGGAAGGTTTAGGTAAACTGCCCGCCGTTGAAGTGGGTAATAACTTTTTCATAATAAATGACCCTGTATTTTGGTTAATCAAAGAACGGAATTAGCAGTCCACTGCTCAAGAATCGTCTGGTAGGGTTTAATGAAATTATCTTCAGTAAACTTTCCCTGCTCAATGGCTAAATGGCTACGTTCTTCCCGATCATAAACAATTCGTGTTAATGAATAATCCTGTTGATTCAGGCTTGGCTGATAGCATATTCCTGCCGCTGAATTCGCGTTATAAATCTCAGGACGGTAAATCTTCTGGAACGTCTCCATCGTGCTGATGGTGCTGATAAGCTCGAGATTTGTGTAATCGCTGAGTAAGTCGCCAGAGAAATAGAAAGCCAAAGGCGCAACGCTATTTGCAGGCATGAAATAACGAACCTGTAATCCCATTTTGCTGAAATAGTGATCGGTTAATGAAGATTCATCCTGCTGATATTCAATGCCTAAAACAGGATGCACATTACCCGTACGGTTATAGATGTTTTTACTTGAGACACTGAGACAAATTACCGGCGTTTTGGTGAAATTGCTTTTGTAACTGTCGGAATTGACGAAGTGCTTGAAGATGTTTCCGTGTAATTCGCCGAAATTATCGGGAAGGGTAAACTGGTTTTTTCCCTTATTGTGCGCAGAAAGCAGCACGCTAAAATCATAATCACGTACGTAGGAGGAAAAATTATTCCCGACAATACCGTCAATGCGTTCATTCGTTTTTTTATCAACGATATTCGTTTTTAATATTTCAATGACCGGGAAAGTATCGCTATTGTCTTCAGCGTCAATCTTCAGCTCAACGGAAATAATTTCAAGTTCGACGCAATAACGATCGCCTTTAGGGTTATCCCAATGCGCAAGAGAATTGAAACGATTGTCAATCATCACTAAGGCATTGCGCAAATTCTCCTGGCGTTTCTCACCTCTGGCCAGATTCGCAAAGTTGGTGGTGATACGCGTACTTTCCGAAGGGTTATAATCCTCGTCGAAACGAATGCTCTTAACAGTAAATGCAAACTTTTTATTCATTGTATTCCGGCGCCCTGATGTATGAAATATAAACTGATATGTTGCTTGCCTTACAGGAATAAACCTTTTTCGTTTCTGACTTGCTACATCCTGTAGCCTTCAACCTGTTTACAGATAACAATTATGTAAAATTCTTGTATGCACAATTTATGCCTGAGTCATTGAATGAGGAAAAGTGATTTAATTTCACCGAACATGAACGATGTTCATGATCAGTCATACGGCAGGAATGCGACAGAGCTCACATTACGATGATTTATGGAGTTGATGCTGAAGGTCAGAGGGGGAAGGAACCGGCTGGCAGCTGATTTTCCATCAGTGCACGCCAGCAGCTGAAACGCTGGCGTTGCCTTGTACCGGTTAATCATCAGGAAGAAGCACAGCCCGCAGGATTCAATACCCGTGTTGCCGACGCCGGATTATTGGCGAGTTTATTTTCCGGCCTGCGGGGGCGCGCAACCAATTCTCCGCCACAATTCGGGCAAATTCCGCCCAGTTTTGTGTCGGCGCACGTAACGCAGAAGGTGCACTCAAACGAACAAATTTTCGCGTCAGCCGACGTCGGCAGCAAATCGGTATTACAACACTCGCAGTTGGGTCTCAGTTCCAGCATAGAAATTTATCCTCTGTGGGTTTACTTCATGAGCACGCTTCAATTTTCACCGACGTGTATCGTCGTAAACATAACCTGAAACAGCGGCTTGGGAAAAGGCTTAGCCAGTAGAACGCCCGTCATTTCTCTGCCTGCAAATCATGTCGCTGCCCGCGCAACCGGCTCACGCTGATTACAACTGCAAGAATTGTCGCAATCACGGCGACCCACAGGCTCAGTTTTACGGCGTGGGCTTCACGGATCACGTTGCTGGCGGCGTAAACGGACAGGATCACGCCGACGACTGCCGCGCCAAGGCACTGCCCGAAGGTACGCATAATCGCCAGTACGCCGGAGGCGTAGCCGCTGTGTTCGCGCGAGGCGTTCGACAGCATTTCGCGATTATTCGGGCTCTGGAAACAGCCGAAACCCAGACCACAAACGAAACTTCTCAGGCCGATATCCCAGAATTGCGGATGTTCAGGCAGTTGCGCGAGCAGCAATAATCCCACCCCGAAGACCGCCAGACCGATTGTGGAAATGATGGCGGCCGGATAGCGATCTGCGAGACGTCCGGCGTGGGGCGCAGCGAGAATAATCCCCAGCGGCCACGGCGTGAAAAGCAGGGCGGAGACAAACGCGCTGTAACCGTAAACGCTCTGGAACAGAAACGGCAGCGCCACGAAGGTAATTCCCTGGCTGACAAATGAGGCCAGCGAGGTCAGCGCCGCCAGAGAAAAGCGCGGGGAGGCGAAAATGCCGAGCGGCAAAAGAGGTTTTGTTGCGCGGCGCTGACGCCAGACAAACGCGACGCCGGTCAGAATAGCGATCAGCCCGTAGCTGACAGCCATCGTTAAATCATCTGCACCGGGGCGTGAAAACGCGTCTGCGGCCATGATCAGCGCACCGAGCATCGCGGCGGATAATACCGCACCCGCAAAATCAAACGGCTGGCGCGTGGCTGCCGGATTCGCCGGAATGACGCGCAGCGCGAGGATCATCGCAATAATGCCCAGCGGGATATTAATCGCAAAGAGCCATTGCCAGCTGAGCGCCGATAAAATGGTGCCGCCCAGAACCGGCGCGATGGCCGTGCTGGTGGCGATAATCAGGGCATTCAGGCCAAGAATTCGTCCCAGCAGACGGGTCGGAAATACGGATCGTAAAATCGCCGGGCCAATACTCAGCGTGGCCGCCGCGCCAATTCCCTGCAGCACGCGCATGAACACCAGCACGTCGAGGGAGGAAGAGAGCGCGCAGCCCAGAGATGAAAGAGTGAAGAGGGCCAGTCCGGCGACGAAAATCGAACGAAAGCCGATATGGCTGGCCATCGCGGCAAAAATCGCCAGCGCCATGGACGCTGAAAGCAGATAACCGTTGGAAACCCACACCGCCGCGCCCGCCGAAATATCCAGCGCCCGCGCGATTTGCGGCAACGCGATATTCACCATCGAACCGTCAAAAACTGACATCGTTGCCATCGTCATGACGGCCGCCATCGCAAAACCGCGCTCGCGGCCCGGTAATCCTTCATCGCCGGGTCTGTCTGAAAATAATTCCATAATTAAAACCGTTCTCTCTCACAGGGGATGCAGGGAATATAGCGGGACGCCGGATATAGCGGAAGACGCAGCATTTGCATTGAATACCTGCACCAAACGCCTTCTCTGCGGTTTCCTGGCGCGTTACACTGCGCGCATGACTGAACCTGATCTGAACTTACTCATTGCGCTGGATGTGCTTCTCGCTGAAAGAAGTGTAGCGGGTGCTGCGCGCCATCTGGGATTAAGTGCTTCCGCGATGAGCCGGACGCTCAGCCGCCTGCGCTCGACCACCGGCGATCCTTTGCTGGTGCGCGCCGGACGCCAGATGGTGCTGACGCCGTATGCCGAAGCGATCCGCGAACGTGCACAGAACGCCAGTTTTGAAGCGCGTGCGCTGCTTCGCCCGTCTTCGGCAGAACTCAATTTAGCCCGGCTTGAGCGCACTTTCCTGATCCGCTCCAACGATGGTTTTGTGGTGGCGTTTGGCGCCGCGCTGATTGCCGCTGCCGCGCAGGCCGCACCTTCCGTGTGTTTGCGGTTCACGCCAAAACCGGAAAAAACGTCTAACGCATTGCGCGAAGGGCGGGTTGATCTCGAGATCGGCGTCGTCGGCGACATGGGGCCGGAAATCCGTTTGCAGACATTGTTCCGCGACAGATTTATCGGCGTGGTGCGCAAAGGCCATCCGCTGGCGCGAAAGAAGGGGCTTACCGCGCAGGAATATGTTTCTTTCGGGCACATTGTCGTTGCCCGCCGCAACGGCACGCACGGCCCGGTGGATAACGCGCTGGCCGAAGCGGGGCTGAAACGCAGAATCGCCGCTGTGGTGCCGGGGTTTTCCGCCGCGCTGGCGATTGCCCAAAACTCCGATCTGGTGGCATTGATTCCCGCGTCATTCCTGATTTCTGATCCCGTCGGGCTTCACGCGTTTGAACTGCCGGTGAAAACCCGCGAGATCACGATTTCACAAATGTGGCACCCGCGCTCGGAAGTCGATCCGGCGCACCGCTGGCTGCGTCAGCTTGTGCTGGGCATTTGCCGCGAAAAAGTGCCGCAATAAACCCTATTGCGCATCCAGATAATGCTTAAGCGTCATCCTCAGGTCGGGCGTTAATTCTTTGATGTTTTTCAGCATCCAGCGCAGATAAGCGGGGTCGTCTTCGGCTATTTCTGCAATCTTTTTGCCGCGATATTTGCCGAACATCATGGTGTTGATCAGCGCAGGCCGGCCGGTGATAGTGACCATTTCTTCCGGCGTCCAGTCGGATTCATCCATGATACGGATGAGTAACGCGGCGGTGATATAGCAGTCAAAAAGCGCGCGGTGATGGTGCAAATCCGCAGGCGTGGCGACTTGCAGCTTGAGGGACTTGTAGAGTGCCATATTGCTGTACTTGATCCCCGGCCATAAACGGCGCGCCAGTTTCACGGTACAAATCCACTGGCCGGGCATTTCAGGCAACATGCGCTGGTCAAAACTGGCGTTATGGGCGACGTAATATGGGCTGCCGTGATAGCGGGGAATGACGTCTTCAATCCACGGTTTGTCGGCCACCATCGCTTCGGTGATTTTGTGGATGGCCATCGCCTGATGGCTGATAGGCCGGTCAGGGCGCACCAGATCACTCATCGGGTTAACGATTTTCCCGTTCTCAATATCGACGGATGCCACTTCCACCACGCCACCCTGCAATCCGCAGGTTTCCGTATCAATAACACGCAACATTTCTTACTCCAGCTGGTCACCGAACACTTTCTGTTTACGTTAGCCTAACGGAATGGCGTTCGTGTGCCCACTTTTGTGATCACAACGTGAAGGCAGGTATGTGAGCTATTATAACAACATCGCGAATATCAAAAAGTCATTGATAATAATTTCATATAAATCTTAATAAATAATGTCTTATTGTTTAGCCATTATCGATATGAATGCTTGTATCTTGCATATGGGTTTCGATAAGTCTTCAGATGACTTGTTGGTAAATAGCAAAGGCATCAATATGCTTTGTTGTTGTCACATTTCATGCAAATTTAGAATGAAGACGTGAGTTATTGATAGCTAAAAATAAAAGTTAATATAGTCTTAATTTCCTCATGAAGTTATTAATAGTTAATGCTCCCCTGAATGGAATCATCTCTGTCATGACAAGTTATCTTATAAATCATAAATATTTATATAACGAATCAACGAAAGAAATAACAAAAATTCACAGTAATAAAAAATTAAAACTCACCTTCATGCGGGCTCATTGCCTGTCTTATATAGTTCAGCATGCACAAGACGATGTTATCAGCAAAGAAGAATTGTCTCAGGCTATTTGGGGGACAAGAAGCCAGTTCACCAGCGAAACCAGCCTGACACAAATACTCTATTTAATTCGACGTGATCTTAAAACCATCGGCATCGATAAATTGTTCATGACGGTGCCGAAGGTCGGTGTGACCGTGAATAAAGAGGTCGTGATAGTTCCCCTGTGTAAAAACTCCACAGTAAATCGTGTCGCGCTGAGAATTAAAGTTGCTCTGTGCATAATGATTTTTCTGTTAGCGACTACCGGCATTGTGATGTTGAATCAACAGTGAAACAAGAATAATAACCAGAGTCTGGAAGGAGTTACTGTGTTTGATAATAAAATTATTTCCGGTGTGTTAGAACGGGAGGGGGGGTATGTGAATAACCCCGCTGACCCCGGCGGGAAAACGTGCTGGGGAATAACCGAGCGTGTTGCCAGGAATTCAGGTTATAACGGTGATATGGCGAGCCTGACCAAGGAAGAAGCCTATTCTATCCTTTTTAATCTTTACTGGATCCGCCCGGGGTTCGACAAAATCGACAAGCTTTCTGCTGCCCTTGCACAAGAACTCTGTGATACGGCGACGAATATGGGGGCAGGCGTTGCGGTTAAATGGCTTCAGCGCTGGCTGAATGTATTCAATCAGGGAGGGAAAGCATATCCGGATATTGCCGTTGACGGAGTAACAGGACCGGGGACGCTCAATGCATTAACACTATTTCTGACCGAACGCGGTAAGCAAGGAGAACATGTTTTATTAGCTGCATTAAATTGCTCTCAGGGGAATCGTTATTTAGAGTTAGCAGAATCGAAAACTACAAATGAAGTTTTTGTTTATGGCTGGTTAAAAGAACGTGTTTTTATAGCCAGCGCATGAAAGCGGGTGTCATTGCCGGATAGAAATAAACGCACGTATTGAGAGCATGTGCTTCTGTATAACCCATTAATTGTGCATTAAAGAAGTTTGTTGTCAGTTTTTTATAATTATACTGTGGTTAATTTGTATAATGAGGTAACAAATGGATAGTAGAAAGGCAGATGAATTTGACTACAATCTGATCAAAACGATGAATGAAGTCATCCGTTCTGGAAATTTATCCCGCGCAGCGGCTAATCTTAATCTTTCTGTTTCTGCAGTCAGTGCTTCACTAAAAAAACTCAGGCATCATTTTGGCGGAGATCTCTTTTACCGTACAGTGAATGGCCTCAAACCGACAAGCGCAGCGATGGAAATTCATTCTTCTTTTTCTAAGGCCATGAATATCATCGAAAGCGTTGTTAAAAATCCGGAACGGAGGCAGTCAACATGTTCTTTTTTGAAAATCATCTGCCCGGATATTTTTGAGCATCATTTCATCACCGACAGAAGCAGTAATATTGAATTCTCAAATCATCACTTTGGTCAGGAAGCGGACATGATCCAGAGTTTCCTTCATAATAATGTTGATATTCTTATTGGTAATTACATCCTGCATCATGAAAGGATCATCAGTAGAAAACTGAAGGCTCTGGAAGATTTCGTGATTGTTTGTAGTAAAAATAATCTGCTTTCCGGTCAGGCCTCTGTCACATTGAGTCATTATTATGCATCGCCTCATGCCTGTTACAGTCATTACCTGCTGGGGCCGCTGAAAACCCCTTTTGGCGGACTAGTGAGTGTGGATACTCCGTATCCAGGCGAAATCAGAACGGCCTACACCTCTTCTTCCATCAGCGGGGTGCTTAACATGCTGGAAAGCGGGGATATGCTGGCCGTTTTCCCACGCAATATTGCGCACTATTTTATCCATGACCGGGATTATAATCTGGCCGAGTTCCACCTTCCTGCCGAAATTCAGATTATCAGTCCTCCGTTATATATTAATTATCTTGCGGACGAGGTTCGGGACTTAAGAATAAATCAAATAGTAAGCAACTTTATTTAGTCAGACGTTCTTCAGAAAATCTCCGGTATTTGTATTATGAGTGCTGGCTGAGCCTTTAAGACAATGACATACCAGCAGAATAGCCCGTTCTCCTGATATGTCATCCTGTAAAGTAAAAATCATTTTGGTCTGGGCGGGATGTTATCGACCCAGGCAGCAATCTTTTTTCCTAAAATATTCAGGATAGGCCCTGAAAAAACGCCCCCTAATCCGGCCAGAACCAAGATGCGGGTATCACTGATATTCCTGTTAATGAGAATAATGCTGACCATCATCCCGCAAAAACAAGAAACCACGATTTGTAAAAGACAATTAATCATATCCTGAAAGAAACGATAGGTCACCCTCAGCATAATATAGCGTACAATACCGCCCCAGGCAGAC